>NZ_WMBF01000179.1:0-12457 GCF_019400875.1 Streptomyces anatolicus
CACCACCCCCGCAGCCCCCACCACTCGTGTCCGCGTGACCGCCGAGCCCGACTGGTACGAGTCGGCGGGCATCTCCCTCGGCATCCGCGTCGGCGGCCTCGTCTTCACCTCGGGGCAGGCCCCCGTCGACGAGCGCGGCGCCACCGTCGGCGCCGGGGACTTCGAGGCCCAGGCCCGGCGGGCGCTGGCCAATCTGGCGACCGTGCTCGGCAACGCGGGCTCCGGCCTCGACCGGCTGGTCAAGCTCACGGTCTTCGTCACCGACGTGGCCCACCAGGACGTCTTCGCCCGGCTCCGCGCGGAGCACTACGCCGCGCCGTTCCCCGCGGAGTCCTTCGTCCAGGTCGCCGCGCTCGCCGACCCGGCGTGGCTGATCGAGATCGAGGGGATCGGTGCCGTCGAGTGAGGCCGGGGCGGTCGCGCGGAGACCGGCCTGCCGGAGTTTTGTAAGTGCGTTCCAAAACGTCTACTGTGGGTGCCATGGCCAGGCCACGAGAGTTCAGCGAGGACCGCGTCGTCACCGCGGCCATGGAGACGTTCTGGCGCCACGGGTACGAGGGCACCTCCACCCGGGACCTGTGCGACAGCACGGGCCTCGGCCCGTCCAGCCTCTACAACACCTTCGGCGGCAAGCGGCAGCTCTACCTCCGCGCCCTTGAGCGCTACCACGACACCGCCACCGCCGAGCAGGTCGAACTGCTGCGCGGCCCCGGCCCGGCGAAGGAGCGGCTGCGCGCCATGATGCTCCACGCCGTCGACGCCGACCTCGACGCGGCGGACGCGCGCGGCTGCTTCGCCATCAACGCCGCCATCGAGGCCGCCGGGCTCGACCCGGAGGTCAAGGACGCGGTGCGGCGCAGCTTCGACCGGGTCGGGGAAGAGCTGTGCGCGGTCGTGGAGGAGGGGCGGCGCGCGGGCGAGTTCCGCTCCACGGGCGACGCGCGGACCGTGGCCCGCCGGGTGCAGAGCACGTACTACGGGCTGCGGGTCCTCAGCCGCGTACACGACGACCGGGAGATGCTGCTCGCCACGGTGGACGGGGCACTCGCCGACCTGTGACGCGCGGCGCGGACACACGCGCGGCCCGCCATCCGCTTGCGTACCGCTCACGCGCCCCCGCGAGCCGTTTATCGGCTGTTGATCGATTCCCTGGACGCTCCGCTGGTCAAGTCCGGCAGCAACCAACGGAATCGACCGACCGGAGGTATGTGATGAAGATGGTCCGCTCGCTCAAGAAGAGGATCACCGGAGAGAAGAGCCTGAAGGCGTACGCCTGGTACCACTGGTACTAAACCGGCGAATCGTCCCTCCGCGTGCCCGTGCCCGGCGTGTCCGGCGTCCCCCAGCGGCCGCCGGGCACGGGCCCTCCGCCCTTGGAGACCACCGATGCCCCTCTCCGGTACCGACCGGTCCGCCCGGACCACCGTCTTCGCGCCGCGACTCGACGCCCTGCTGCGCGACCACCGCGGCGAGGACGTCTTCCGCCTGGACGCCGACACCGTGGGCGTCGCCGGGCCCGGCCTCACCGACCGGATCCTCGCCGCCCGGCCGGCCACCGAACACGAACGCCCCACCTTCAAGCCCCTGCACGGACGCTCCATCCACCGCACCGAGGCGTCGCACGTCATGCGGGCCATCGGCCGCGACGTACGCACGGCCCTGCGCAAGCCCGTGCCGGGGAACGTCGACCTCGGCGGCGAGTGGCCGCACGTCGGCCACGTCCACCTCCGCGACCTGATCCTCGGCGCCGACCCCTACCGGCTGCGCGTCCTCATGGACCGCACCCTGGAGCTGACGCCCAAGCTGACCTGGACGGTCATCGCCGTCGGCGCCGCACTGCCCGGCGCGCTCCGCCCGGGCGCGCCCGTGACGGAGATCGCGGGCCTGACCGCCGACGCCGCGAACTACAGCGACCGGCGGTACGCGATGGGCCTGTACCGGCGGGCGGCCGCGCCCGTCTGCTTCACCGTCTCCACGCTCGTCGCGAGCGCGTACTGGCTCGGGGCGCCCTTCGACGAGGACACCCCGAACGACCACATCCTGTACGAGGCGGTGCGCCTGCTGCCCCCCTCCTGGAACATCCTGCGCAACGCGTCCCCCGAATACCCGGCCCTCGACGCCCGGATCGGCGCGGGCGACGACGTCCTGCTGCTGCCGCTGCTCAGCCACCGCGACCCGGCGCTCTGGGACGACCCCGACGAGTTCCGTCCCGAGCGCTGGGCCACCCTCGACCCCGACGACCACCCCGGCTACCTCCCCTTCGGCCACGCCTCCGAACGCTGCTGGGGGCGCCACATGGTGATGCCGCTCGCCGGAATGCTGCTCGACCTGCTGCGCGCCGAGGGAATGACGGTCGACCCGGGGCAGACCACCGCCAAGGTGCCGCTGGCGGGGCTGCTCGGCGTCGACAAGGTGAGGCTCGTGCGGCGGCCCTAGCGGGCCTTCTCGGCGGCCGTCGCGGCGCGGCGGAACAGGCCCGTCCAGAGGAACGGCTCGCCGAAGAGCGCGGAGTCGGCGGGCTCGTCGCGCATGCGGCGCAGTTCGACCACCGTCAGCCCGCCGAAGATCCGCCGCAGCGACCGCTCGTCGTAGGCGAGGCCGCCGTGCAGCGCGGCTTGCCGGTAGAACTCCGCGTCAGGCAACTCGGATCCCATGCCGCCAGCGCCGGCCGCGAAGCAGGTGAGGGCGTAGTGGCCGCCGGGGGCGAGGACCCGCTCCAGCAGGGCGAGGTAGCTGACGCGGCGGTGCGGCGGCAGATGGTGGAAGCAGCCCGAGTCGTAGACCAGGTCGTAGGGGCCCGCCAACTCGGCCTGCGTCAGGGCGAAGGCGTCGCCCTGGTGGAAGCGGATGTCGGCGCCGCTCTCGCGGGCGCGGTCCCGGGCCCAGGCGAGGGCGGCCGGCGACAGGTCGACGGCGTCCACCTCGAAGCCGTGCGAGGCGAGGTGCAGGGCGTTGCGGCCCGGACCGCAGCCGAGGTCGAGTGCGCGGCCCGGCGCGACGAGGCCCCGCTCGACGTACGAGGCGAGGCTTTCATCCGGCTTGTCCACGAAGAACGGCACGGGCTTGGAACGGTCGGCGTAGAAGTCGTCCCACCAGGCGGCGCCGTCGCTCGTCCAGCGGTCGGCCTCCGGTGTGAACAGGCCGTCCAGGAGGTCCATCACGTCGTCGGTCGTGCGAATGTCGCGGTCCATCAAGTCCCCTTTCCCGAAGGGGTAATTGTAGGTCGGGGGCAGGGGAAAGCCCAGGTCAGGCCCGGCTCGGGGCGCGCTGCGGGAAGGCGTCCCGCGGGCGCCACCGGCGCGGCTGTCCCCGCTGAGTCGAACACCGTGTTCACGCGCCGTATCCCCAGAAGTAATCCCAGCTGGTTGGATGTGCGGGCGCCGGAACAACGGCCGCTTCCAGCCATCTGGAACAGCTGCAACAGGCCCCCACCCTCAGGAGTTTCAGTGCCGCACTCAGCGCTGCGCAGATCCCACGCGGCCGCGATCACCACCGTGCTCGCCGCCGCCACGCTCACCGCCCTCGCCCCGTCCGCGAGCGCCGCCACCGACGCGTCCGCCGCGCCGCCCTCGCTCAAGGTGCTCACGTACAACACGTTCCTGTTCAGCAAGTCGCTCTACCCGAACTGGGGCCAGGACCACCGCGCCAAGGCCATACCGGCGGCGGACTTCTTCCAGGGCCAGGACGTCGTCGTCCTCCAGGAGGCGTTCGACAACTCCTCGTCCGACGCGCTGCTGGCCAACGCCAAGGACCGCTACCCGCACCAGACCCCTGTGATGGGCCGCGGCAAGAGCGGCTGGGACGCGACCGGCGGCGCGTACTCCTCGGTGACCCCCGAGGACGGCGGCGTGACGGTCCTGAGCAAGTGGCCGGTGGTGCGCAAGGAGCAGTACGTCTACAAGGACGCGTGCGGCGCCGACTCGTACTCCAACAAGGGCTTCGTCTACGCGGTGCTTGACGTGAACGGCACCAAGGCGCACGTGGTGGGCACGCACGCCCAGTCCACCGACCCGGGCTGCGGCAGTGGCGAGGCGGCCGCCACGCGCGCGAAGCAGTTCAAGGAGATGGACGCCTTCCTGGACGCCAAGAACATCCCGGCGGGCGAACAGGTCATCGTCGCGGGCGACCTCAACGTCGACTCGCACAGCTCCGAGTACGCCTCGATGCTCGCCGACGGCGGCTTCGCGCCCGCCGACGCCCGCACCGGCCACCCGTACTCCTTCGACACCGAGGAGAACTCGATCTCCGCCGAGCGCTACCCCGACGACCCCCGCGAAGACCTTGACTACGTCCTCCACCGCAAGGGCCACGCCCGCCCCGCCACCTGGCACAACAACGTGATCAAGGAGCAGAGCGCGCCCTGGACGGTCTCCAGCTGGGGCAAGAAGTACACGTACACGAACCTGTCCGACCACTACCCCGTGACGGCGTACTAGGCCCCTGGAGTTCGGGCCCCTGATAGCCGAAACTATTCGGTCAGCTTTTCGAACGTGCGGGGGCGGGCGAAGGGCGGCAACAGCGTGCGACACGCGCTGATGTGCTGCCTTTGCCCGGCTTCGCGCCCGCTCAGAGAAGGGCCGGTTCCGGACCGTGTGACGCAAAAGATAGGGGGCACGACACCGTTTTCCATGGGGGGCGTGTGGAAGTTTGTGGGCCTCTCGTGACCACTGGGGTCTGCGAGATGTGCCTTCCTGTGGGGGGAAGTCTTGACGCAACGCACCGTCGGTGCGCGTGTTTCGCGTGCCCGGAAGAGATCTGCCCTTGCCATCGCCGCCGCCTCGGCGGCCGGCGCTCTGACCCTGTCCCTGCTGTCGGCCACGGGTGCCGCCGCGGCCGACGAGCCGGACTCGGCGTGGGGCAAGGACGCTCCGTCGTTCTCGATGCCCGACGTGAAGGTCGGCTCGAACAGGCCTGTCGCGCCGGAAGCCGAGCGCGCACCCTCGCGCAAGGTGGCCGCCTGGCGCACGCAGCAGAAGAAGCGCACCGAGGGCGACGCGGCACGCTCCCTCCAGGAGATACCCGCCCATGTGCCCGAAGGCCAGGGCGATGTGCCGTGGCACAGGATCAGCGACTTCGCCATCACGGACGCGCTGACGGCCCGGATCAACTACTCGACCGGCAACCTGATGCTCACGGCGACGGACTTCTCCGTCGCGGGCGTCGGCCAGAACCTGACGCTGGCGCGCACCTACAACTCCCTCGACGCCCCGTGGGGCAAGGTCTCCCAGCGCTGGTGGCAGCAGTACGAGCGCTACCTCCAGGTGCTCACCAACGAGGTGGTCCTGTACGACGCCTCCGGCGACACGCTGCGCTTCACCAAGGCCGCGGACGGCTCCTTCACCTCGCCCAAGGGCTACTCGAAGGAGCTGAAGAAGAACGCCGACGGCACCTACACCGTCACCAGCTGGAAATCCGGCTCGAAGGACACCTACAACGAGCACGGCACCCTGACCAAGGTCACGGACAAGAACAAGGGCACCATCACCGTCACCCAGCACGACGAGGGCGAGGAGCACAAGGGCTTCAAGCTGACCGAGACCCGCTCGGGCCGCTGGATCGACCTGCTCAAGACCAACGCCTCGCAGTGGCAGGCCAAGGACAACTCCGGCCGCACCGCCGTCTTCGACCTCGACGCCGACGGCAACCTGCACAAGACCACTGACGGCGAGGGCAAGACCACCACCTTCGGCTACGACACCTCCGACCGCCTCACGAAAATCACCACGGCGGAGGGCCGCGTCACCGTCTTCACCTACGACGACGCCAACCGTGTCACCTCCATGCTGCGGGCCACCGAGTTCAACGGCTCCGGCCACACCGGCCCCACCTGGACGTACGCATACGACGCGACCTCGCCCACCGCGGCCGGTACGACGACCGTGACCGATCCGGAGAAGCACGCGACGAAGTACAAGCACGACGGCGACGGCCAGGTCACCGACGTCACCGACGCGCTGACCCGCAACCGCTCCACCAAGTTCGACGCGAACCACAACATCGACACAGCCACCGACGCCATGGGCACCGGCACCGTCGGCGGCAACGTGACCGACTACTCGTTCAACACCCGCAACAACCTGGAAGAGGTCAAGTCCCCGACCGGCGGGCGCGGAGTGGCCAGCTGGCAGACGGTCGCGGGCGGGGATGTGCCCAAGGAGGCCACCAACGCCGACGGCGAGAAGACCTCCTTCACCTACGACACGGCCGGCAACACCAAGTCCGTCGCGCAGACCGGCACAGGTGGTGGCAGCGTCTCGTACACCTACAACCCCGCCACTCCCACGTGTGGTGGCTTCGAGGGCCAGCGGTGTGCGGCCGAGACGAAGATGTCGTCGACGAAGACCGTGAAGACCTCCTTCACCTACGACGCCAAGGGCAACCTCACCAAGGTGGTGCCGCCCAAGCCGCTGGGGGAGACGACCTTCACCTACGACAGCCTGGGCCGCACCGAGACCCTCACCGACGGCCGGGGCATCAAGAAGGTCTTCACCTACGACCACCTCGACCGGATCAAGACCGTCTCCACCACCAACGACACGGTCCGCTACTGGTACGACGGCGACGGCAACCTGCGCCAGCGCGACGACTCCACCGGCACCATCAAGTACCAGTTCGACCCGCTCCAGCGCGAGACCATCCGCACCCTCCAGGACGGCTCGCAGACCCTGCTCGCCTACACCCCGGCGGGCAACGTGGACTTCTACCAGGACCCGGCCGGAAAGGTCGACTACACCTGGAACGAGGTCAACAAGCTGGAGAAGCTGACCGACCGCTCGGGCAAGGTCACCTCTTACAAGTACAACCGCAACGACGTGCGCACCGAGACCGCCTACCCCGGCGGCACCGTGCAGACGGTCGGCCTCGACAAGTCCGGCCGCCCGGAGAAGATCACGGCGAAGTCCGCCAAGGGCACCCTGGTCGACCTGGCCTACACCTACGGCTACGGCACCGACGCCAAGACCGACGGCGACAAGATCCGCACCAAGACGGACGCGGTGGCGGGCACGAAGACCAACTACCTCTACGACGGCGCCGGACGCTTCTCCTACGCGGAGGAGAACAAGGGCACCACGCTCAACTCGTCCTGGCAGTACTGCTACGACCTGGCGGGCAACCTCACCAGCCAGGGCACCGAGAAGGGCTGCCCGCGCGGGACGACGTACACGGTCAACGACGCCCAGCAGATCACCGCCAAGAACGGCTCCACCGCCAACTGGTCCTACGACCTCGAAGGCAACGAGACCGCGGGCGCCTCCACCCCGGAGGGCACCCGCACCGGTGAGAAGTGGTCGGACCACAGCCAGCTCACCTCGCTGAGCGTCGCGGGCAAGACGTACGCGGGCCAGTACGGCTCCACCGACCAGAGCGAGCGCGTCAAGCTCGGCGACACCTACTTCCACAATGGACCCCTCGGCCTCTCCGCCACTTCCACGGGCGGTGCGGACACCGGCTTCAACCGCGAGCCCGGGGGCACACTCAACTCCATGACCCGGGACGGGAAGACGTACTTCTACCTCACCGACGCGATCGGCTCCGTCGTCGCCGTCGCGGACGAGTCGGGAACGAAGGTCAACGGCTACTCGTACAGCCCCCGAGGCGTCGCCCGGGACGCGGGCGGCGAGAAGGTGACCCAGCCCTACCGCTTCGCGGGCGGCTACCAGGACCCCACCGGCCTGTACCACTTCCAGGCGCGCTACTACGACCCCAACATCGGCCGCTTCACCCAGCCCGACCCCTCGGGCCAGGAGGAGAACCCCTACCTCTACGCCGAGGGCGACCCCGTCAACCGCATCGACCCGAGCGGCCTGATCACGGGCTCCATCTCGGGCGAGGTCTGCTTCGGCGTCTGCATCGGTGTGGGCGGCAAGACGGACGGCAACGAGGCCAAGCCCACGCTCAGCCTGGGATTCGGAACCCCAGGAGTGAGCGGCGGCCTGTCCGCCGACACCGGGGACATGGAGAGCGGCGGCACGGTCGGCGTCTCGTGCGGCGTCGGTCCCGGCAGCGTCACCGCGTCGACGGACGGCAAGAGCGTGGACGCCGGGGTGGAGACCGGCGGAAGCACCGGGAAGTGCTCGGGCACGGCCGAGTACACCTTCTGACCGGCTGAGCGAAGACCGGGCCCGGCCGGAGTGACCTCCGGCCGGGCCCCGCGGAAGAGCGGAAGAGCAAGAGAGAGGAAGACATGATGTCGGAGTCGTCGGTCGAACTGGCCAAGATGTGGTCGTCGAAGGGAGGGGCGACGATGTTCATCATCGTGTTCGTCGTCTTCGCGATAGTCCTCGTCGCTCTGCTGATGCGGAACAAGAACCGGCGCTGAGGGAACGGGACTTACTCGACCGCCGCCTCCTCCGTGGCGCGCGCTACCTGTGCCAGGGCCCGGTCACGGCGAACGTCGTGCCGGGCGCGTAGCAGTTGACGTACATCGTGTCGTGGTCGGGGGAGAACGCGGCGCCCGCGAACTCGCCCCATTCGGGGTTGTCGGGGGTGCCGATGTTCTGCCGGTTGCGGGCCATCGCGTAGACGTCGCCGCGCCGGGTCACGCCGTAGACGTGCTGGACGCCGCCGCCGTCCTCGCAGACCATCAGGCCCCCGGCCGGCGCGAGGCAGATGTTGTCGGGGGACTCGCCGGGGAGCTGGATGTCCGTGCTCGGACCGAAGACGATGACGAGGGTGAGGCGGCGCCTCGACGGGTCGTACCGCCAGATCTGACCGTAGTGGTCGCCCGCCGAGCCCTCCGCCTTGCGTGCGAAGGACGAGACGAAGTAGACGGACGAGCCGCCCCAGTAGCAGCCCTCCAGCTTCTGCGCGTGCGTGACGCCCTTCGGGCCGAAGTCCTGGTGGCGGATGGGTGTCCGGACGGCCAGCGGGTCGGGTACGTCGACCCACTCGACGCCGTCGAAGCTCGCGCCGATCTCCTGGATCGACGACAGGTCCGGTATGCCCGGCACGCGCATCGCCTGGAGCCTGCCGCCCGCGCGCAGCGAACCGCGGCCGCCCTGGGGCTTCTTGGGCAGGAAGCGGTAGAAGAGGCCGAAGGGCTTCTGGAAGGCGTCCTCGGTCTCGTAGACGACGCCGCGTCTGGGGTCGACGGCGACCGCCTCGTGCTGGAAGCGGCCCATCGCGGTGAGCGGTTCGGCGCCGGTGCGGTGCGGGTCGACCGGGTCGACCTCGAAGATGAAGCCGTGGTCCTTGGTGTAGCCGTTCGTGCCGGCCTTGTCCTCGGTCTCCTCGCAGGTGAGCCAGGTGTTCCAAGGAGTGGGCCCGCCCGCGCAGTTCACGGCCGTACCGGCGATCGCCACGCGCTCGCCGATGACGTTGTTCCGCCGGTCGAGCGCGAGCGCCGTACAGCCGCCCTTGGCGGCCGGGTCGTAGGTGAGTCCCTTGACGGTCGGCACACCGATCTTGGCCGTGACGCGGTTCTCGTGGTTGCGCACGAGGTGGACACCGCCGCGCTTGCCGCCGAAGGCGGCCATGCCGTCGTGGTTGCTGGGCACCTTGCCCTCACCCGAACGGAGGTTCTCCCCCTCGCGCGAGAGGACCTGGTAGCGGAAACCTTTCGGCAGATCGAGCAGGCCCTTGGGGTCGGGGACGAGGGGGCCGTAACCGGCCCTCCCGTGGGCGGCGGCGGTACCCGCGAACAGCTCCGAGATCGCGCCGGTGAAGGCGATTCCCGCGCCCGCGGCACCGGTGCGGGCGAGCATCTGACGTCGAGTGGCAGACATGATGGGCAACCTCCTGCTGGCGGACAGGAATGTGACCGGATGTGTGTACCACGTGCCTAGGTGCACGGGAACCACGCGCGTAGCGATCGGTTGTTCCGCTGGGGCACGAGTCTGCTGCTCGGGCGGGTCTGCCGCTCGGCCACGAGCCGCTACTGGCCCACGAGACCCTTGGCGTCCCGGGCGAGAGCCGTGAGCCGCGATATGGCTCGGAAGTACTTCTTCCGGTACCCGCCGTTCAGCATCTCCTCGCTGAACAGCCGGTCGAAGGGCACCCCGGAGGCGAGCACGGGCACCTCCCGGTCGTAGAGCCGGTCGGCGAGCACCACGAGGCGCAGCGCGGTCGACTGGTCCGGCACCGGCGTCACATCCGTGAGGCAGACGGCCGTGATCCCATCGGTCAGCGCGCCGTACCGGCTGGGGTGGACCTTGGCCAGGTGCGCGAGCAGGTGCGAGAAGTCGTCGAGCGAGGCGCCCTCGGTCGCGTACGCCGCCTTGGTGACCTGCTCGTCCGAGTACGGCGCGGGAGCCTCCGGCAGACCCCGGTGGCGGTAGTCGTCGCCGTCGATGCGCAGCGCCTTGAAGTGCGCGGAAAGGCCCTGGATCTCGCGCATGAAGTCGGTGGCGGCGAAGCGGCCCTCGCCGAGCTTGCCCGGCAGCGTGTTCGAGGTCGCGGCCAGTGCCACGCCCTGTTCGACCAGCTTGGAGAGGAGCGAGGAGACCAGCACGGTGTCGCCCGGGTCGTCCAGTTCGAATTCGTCGATGCAGAGCAGGCGGTGATCGCCGAGCGTACGCACCGTCTGCTGGAAGCCGAGCGCGCCGACCAGGTTCGTCAGCTCGACGAAGGTGCCGAACGCCTTCTGCTCGGGCGCCGCGGGCGTCGCGTGCCAGAGCGAGGCGAGGAGGTGGGTCTTGCCGACGCCGTAGCCACCGTCGAGATAGACACCGCGGGGGCCCGTGGGGGCCGCTGCCTTCTTCTGGAACCAGCGCTTCTTGCCCGCCCCGGACGCGTGCGCCCCGCCGAGCCCCTCCGCGAACCCGCTCAGGACCCGGACCGCCTCGGTCTGGCTCGGCTGGTTCGGGTCCGGGATGTACGTGGCGAAGCGGACCGAGTCGAAGCGCGGCGGCGGCACCATCTCGGCGACCAGACGGTCGGCGGGGACGTGGGGCTCGCGGGCGCACAGGGACTGCGGAACGACTTCGGCCAGGGGATCGGGCCCGTGGGCTGCGGTGGAGGACGACACGGTTCCCCAGCTTAAGGGGCGTGCAAGACTGCGGATATGCGACGCCTGTTCCCTGTGACCGACCAGACAGCAGACACGAGCACCGCGGAGGTGGAGGCCCGGAAGGCCGCGGAACCACGGGAGTGGGGGCTGGACGAGCTGGCCGATGCCTACGCCTACCCCTCGGGAGTCATCGCCGGGCGTGCGACGTGGCTGCGCGCCAACATGGTGTCCACGCTCGACGGCGCCGCCCAGCACGACGGCCGCTCGCAGCCGATCTCCAACGACACCGACATGCGGATCTTCGGCACGCTGCGCGGGCTCGCCGACGCCGTGATCGTCGGGGCCGAGACGGTCCGTCTCGAGGGGTACCGTCCGGCACGCGCGCGTGCCGCCTTCGCAGAGCGCAGGGCCGCGGCCGGGCAGACCCCCGCACCCGCCATCGCGATCGTCAGTGCGAGCCTTGACCTGGACTTCTCGCTTCCGCTTTTCACCGAGCCGCTGACGCCGACGCTCGTGGTGACCGGGGCCGCCGCCTCCGCCGACAAGATCGCCGCCGCCGAGCGGGCGGGCGCCGTCGTGGTGATCGCCGGCGAGGGCGCGACGGTGGACCCCGCGCGCGTGGCGCCCGCCCTGGCCGAGCGGGGGCTCACCCGGCTGCTCACCGAGGGCGGGCCCCGCCTGCTCGGGCAGTTCGTGGCCGCGAAGGCGCTGGACGAGCTGTGTCTGACGGTCTCGCCGATGCTGACGGCGGGGGACGCGCAGCGGATCGCGGGCGGGCACGCGCTCGTGACGCCCGATGAATTCGTACTGACGTCCGTACTGGAGGAGGCCGGGTTCCTCTTCACCCGATACCGTCGTAGCTGACAATCGGCGGAATCTGCCGTTCCGTTTGGCTTCGGCTGGGCACACTAGATCTCGCAGACCCCGTGCGGCCACGGGGCAGGATGGTTTCCGCAAGGGCCTCAGGACGGCCCACGGAGGAGAAGGGCGCCTGTCGTGTTCACAAGCGTATTGATGATCGAGAAGGCCCTGACGTCCGCCGACGTGGAGTTCGTCACCACCTTGCACGGGGACGAGCCGGTCACCTTCCACGTGCTGCTCCAGCCCCGGGGCGATCAGGCGGACCGGCTGCTGCGAGCCATCGACGACGTCGCCCTCGGCGAGCTGGACGAGGCGGCGCGCGAGGGCGAGACCCCCGAGGGGGCGGACGCGGCGGGCCCCGGCGAGCAGGCGCTGCGCGTCTCGCTGGCGGCGCTGCGGGGGGCGGGCTGTGCGGCGCAGGGGCGGCTGATCGAGGATCATCCGCTGGACGCGCTGAAGGTTCTCGTGGACGAGGTGGGGGCCGATGAGGTGATCGTGCTGACCGATCCCCATTACGTGGAGGAGTTCTTCCACCGGGACTGGGCCTCGCGGGCGCGGCACAAGGTGGGGGTGCCGGTTCTCAAGCTTTTCTCGCACAGCGAGGCGTGACGCTGCCCGCTGTGGGTGGGCGGTTCTTTGTTGTGCGGG
>NZ_WMBF01000017.1:0-35634 GCF_019400875.1 Streptomyces anatolicus
GATGAGGAGTACCTGGACGGGGGTACGGGAGCGCGTGCTCGCCCTGCGCGGAGCGCCGAACTGGAAGGCGGTGTTCGGCGCGGACTTCCACACGTACGGCCACCGTTTCGAGCTGCTTCCCGTGCTAACGGAAGAAGAAGTCGCGGCGGTCGAACGGCACCGTGGCGTGACCTTCCCCGCCGAGTACCGCACCTTCCTCCTGGAGGTCGGCGCGGGCGGGGCGGGCCCCGACTACGGCCTGTTCCCCATAAAGCCGGTCGAGCCGGACGCGCCGCCCGCGACCGACCACTCCGCACTCCTCTTCCGCCCCGAACGCACCGGCGAACTCGCCGCCCACCAGGAGGCGGAGCCCCGACGCGCGGACTACGGCGACACGGCGGCCGACGAGGAGCGGTTCTGCCGCGACCACCACGCCTGGGACACCCGAGAGGACGAACTCCTCGACGCCCTGAGCGAGGGCACGCTCTGCGTCAGCTCCCAGGGCTGCGGCTACTACACCCTGCTCGCCCTCACCGGCCCCGCACGCGGCACGATGTGGCACGACGCGAGGGCGGCCGCCGAAGGCCTGCTCCCGGTCCAGCTCATCGGAAAGCCCGGCCGCCTCACCTTCGCCCCCTGGTACCTCCACTGGCTGAACCGCGCGGAACGCCAGGCACACCAGCCGCCCGCGGACAGCGTTACTCCCCGCGCCGCCGGATCTTGTTCCCCAGCCACACCAGCGGATCGTACTTACGGTCAACGGCCCGCTCCTTCAGGGGAATCAGCGCGTTGTCCGTGATCTTGATGCCCTCGGGACACACCTCCGTACAGCACTTGGTGATGTTGCAGTACCCGAGCCCGTGCTCCTCCTGTGCCGCCCGCTTGCGGTCGAGGCCGGACTCCGCCGCCGCGTCCAGCGGATGCATGTCCAGCTCGGCGACCCGCATCAGGAAGCGCGGCCCGGCGAAGGCCCCCTTGTTCTCCTCGTGGTCGCGCACCACATGGCAGGTGTCCTGGCACAGGAAGCACTCGATGCACTTGCGGAACTCCTGCGAGCGGTCCACGTCCGCCTGCTGCATGCGGTACTCACCGGGCCCGACGCCCGAGGGCGGCACAAAGGCCGGGACCTCGCGCGCCTTGGTGTAGTTGAAGCCGACGTCCGTCACCAGGTCGCGCACGACGGGGAAGGCCCGCAGCGGCGTCACCGTGATGACCTCGTCGCGCTCGAAGACCGACATGCGCGTCATGCACATCAGCCGAGGCCGGCCGTTGATCTCCGCCGAGCACGAACCGCACTTGCCCGCCTTGCAGTTCCACCGCACCGCGAGGTCGGGCGCCTGCGTGGCCTGGAGGCGGTGGACGATGTCGAGCACGACCTCGCCCTCGTTCACCTCGACCTTGAAGTCCTCGAGGCCACCGCCGCCCGGATCCCCGCGCCAGACCTTGAACCGTGCGTCGTACGAACTCGCGCTCATTCGTACAGCTCCTCGTCAGCCAGGTACTTGACCAGCTCCTCCTTCTCGAAGAGGGCGAGCAGGTCCGGGCGAATGGGTTCGGTCGTCACCCGGACGAGGTCGATCTGACCGCGTACGGGATCGGTGGCCGCCAGGCCACCGCTGGGATCGGCCAGCTGACACAGGAGATTGGCGCGCCGCCACTCGCGGTTCATCCCCGGATGGTCCTCGCGGGTGTGGCCGCCACGGCTCTCCGTGCGCTCCAGGGCGGCCCGCGCCACACACTCGCTGACCAGGAGCATGTTGCGCAGGTCGAGCGCCAGGTGCCAGCCCGGGTTGAACTGGCGGTGCCCCTCGACCCCGGCCCGCCGCGCCCGCACCCGCAGCTCGGCGAGCTTCTCCAGGGCCCGCTCCATCTCGGCCTCCCGGCGGATGATGCCGACCAGGTCGTTCATGGTCTGCTGCAGTTCCTGGTGGAGGGTGTACGGATTCTCCGGCGTCGCCCCGTCCTTCGGCCCCTCCGCGCTGAACGGCCGCAGCGCCTCCGCCGCCGCCGTGTCCACCTGCGTCTCGTCCACCACGGGCCGCGCGGCGAGACCCGCCGCGTAGCGCGCCGCGTGCAGCCCCGCGCGGCGCCCGAAGACGAGCAGATCGGACAGGGAGTTGCCGCCGAGCCGGTTGGAGCCGTGCATGCCGCCCGCGACCTCGCCCGCGGCGTAGAGCCCCGTGACGCGGCGCGCGGCGGCGGTGTCGGAGTCGACGGCGATGCCGCCCATCACGTAGTGACAGGTGGGCCCGACCTCCATCGCCTCCGCCGTGATGTCGACGTCCGCCAGCTCCTTGAACTGGTGGTACATGGACGGCAGCCGGCGCTTGATGACCTCCGCGGGCATCCGGGTCGACACATCCAGGAACACCCCGCCGTGCGGTGAGCCGCGGCCCGCCTTGACCTCCGCGTTGATGGCGCGCGCGACCTCGTCACGGGGCAGCAGTTCGGGCGGGCGGCGGTTGTGGTCCGGGTCCTCGTACCAGCGGTCGCCCTCCTCCTCCGACTGCGCGTACTTCTCCTTGAAGACGTCGGGCACGTAGTCGAACATGAACCGCTTGCCCTCGGAGTTCCTGAGCACCCCGCCGTCGCCGCGCACGGACTCGGTGACGAGGATGCCCTTGACCGACGGCGGCCAGACCATGCCCGTCGGATGGAACTGCACGAACTCCATGTTGAGCAGGGGCGCCCCGGCGAGCAGCGCGAGCGCGTGCCCGTCACCGGTGTACTCCCAGGAGTTCGACGTCACCTTGAAGGACTTGCCGATGCCACCGGTCGCGAGGACCACACCGGGCGCTTCGAGCACGAAGAAGCGGCCCGACTCGCGGTCGTAGCAGAAGGTCCCGCTGACCCGGTCGCCGTCCTTCAGCACGCGCGTGACCGTGCACTCCTGGAAGACCTTCAGCCGTGCCTCGTAGTCCCCGAACTCGCGGAAGTCCTCCTGCTGAAGGGAGACGATCTTCTGCTGGAGGGTGCGGATCAATTCGAGGCCGGTGCGGTCGCCGACGTGCGCGAGGCGCGGATACTCGTGCCCGCCGAAGTTGCGCTGGGAGATCCGCCCGTCCGGCGTGCGGTCGAACAGGGCGCCCCAGGTCTCCAGCTCCCAGACCCGGTCGGGCGCCTCGCGCGCGTGCAGCTCGGCCATCCGCCACTGGTTGAGGAACTTGCCGCCGCGCAGGGTGTCGCGGAAGTGGACCTGCCAGTTGTCGCCGGAGTTCACATTGCCCATGGAGGCCGCGATGCCGCCCTCGGCCATCACCGTATGGGCCTTGCCGAACAGCGACTTGCAGATCACGGCCGTACGAGCGCCCTGCTCACGCGCCTCGATCGCGGCCCGCAGCCCCGCGCCACCCGCGCCCACCACGACGACGTCCCACTGCTGCCGCTCCACTTGAGACATCAGAACAACCTCGGATCGTCGAAGGCGCCGGACGCGATCAGGTACACGTAGAGGTCGGCGAGTGCCACGCTCACCAACGACGCCCACGCCAGCAGCATGTGGCGCGCGTTCAGCTTCCCGACCCACTGCCACATGCGGTAGCGGACCGGGTGCTTGGAGAAGTGCTTGAGCTTGCCTCCGACGATGTGCCGGCACGAGTGGCAGGAGAGCGTGTACGCCCAGATCAGCACGATGTTGACGAGGAAGACGAGGGTGCCCAGACCCATGTGGCCCCACTCGTAGTGCTCGTCGCGGAACGCGAGCACGGTGTCGTACGTGAGGATGCCCGCGACCGGCACCGCCGCGTAGAAGAAGTACCGGTGGATGTTCTGGAGGACCAGCGGGAAGCGGGTCTCGCCCGTGTACTTCTTGTGCGGCTCGGCCACCGCGCAGGCGGGCGGTGACGCCCAGAAGCCGCGGTAGTAGGCCTTGCGGTAGTAGTAGCAGGTCAGCCGGAAGCCGAGCGGGAAGATCAGGACGAGCAGCGCGGGGGACAGGCCCCACCAGCTGCCGAAGAGCTCCCAGTTGGGCCCGGACCGCATCGGCGCGCAGTTGTCGGCCAGGCACGGCGAGTAGAACGGCGAGACGTAGGGCGCCTGGTAGTAGTCCGCGTTCGCGAACGCCCGCCAGGTCGAGTAGACGACGAAGGCGAGCAGCCCGGCGGCGGTCGCCGCGGGCGCCAGCCACCAGCGGTCGGTCCGCAGGTGGGCGGCGGCGATCGCGGCGCGCGTGCCGTCGCGCACTCCGCCGCCGGGGGCCGTTCCGCTCTTCGGTTGGGGTTCCGTGCCGGTGGCCAACGAGGCTCCACTCCTTCGTCCTCGGGTACCTGGGGGGTCAGGGGGCGTGGCGGCCGCTTCCGCCGAGCCCCTCGTCGTCGAGGTCCCCGCCGCTCGTCCACAGCGCGCTGTCGTACGGCGTGTCGGGGATGGTCACGAGCTCCGGCCCGCGCGGCTCCTCGCGGGGCTTCGGCGGCAGGGCCGCGGCCCGCAGCAGGGCGACGCTCTCGCTCAGCCGGTCGGTGTCCGCGCGCACCCGGCGCACGTCGACGTCCGCCACCTGGTCGCCGGCCTGGCGCTCCAGCCTGCCGACGGTACGGACCAGGTCGTCGACGCAGCGCTGTACGGCCGCCAATTCATCGTGCAGAGCCATGACTTGCCCTCACTTCAGGTGTGCGGTGGCAACGCTCATGCGCCTGCGAGTGTCGCGCGTCACATCCCGGCTTGTGAAGGGATCTGCGCCGATTGCCGGATCAGGGGCGGTGAATGCGCCGGAACACGCGCCTATCGCGCCGATCTCGACCGTCGGCGACCGGTCCCGCCCACTCCCGTCCCTCCCGCGCGCCGGGCCACGCCGGGCGCACGCGCCCGTTGGGCCGCACGAGTGGGATCTGGGCGCTCCCACGCCGTGGCTCCGCGGCGCGCTCCGTCCGGTCACCTTCAGTGGGGCCATAGATGTGATCAGCTCCATATACCGCCAAACGTGATCAAACCCGGCCCGGTCCTGGTAGCGGGCGGCCGGGCGAGCCCCGGACCCCGGAGGTACCACCCATGTCCCACGACCGCGTCAGGGTCAGATCTGTCGTGTTCCTCGCGACGGGGGTGCTGGCCCTGCCCACCCTCGCCGGATGCAGCTCCAGCGACGAGGCGGGCCGGCCGACCGCGGGCCAGGACGTCGCCCCGGCGGCCCGGGACATGGTCGCCGACGGCGGGACCATGAACTGGGCGCTCGACGCGCTGCCCGAGACCCTCAACACCTTCCAGTCCGACGCCGACGCGGGCACCTCCCGCATCGCGGGCGCGGTCCTGCCGTCCCTGTTCCGCCTCGACGCCCAGGGCAGGACGGAGCGCAACGCCGACTTCCTGGAGTCGGCGAAGATCGTCGAGCGCGAGCCCAGACAGGTCGTCCTCTACAAGCTCAACCAGCAGGCGGTCTGGAGTGACGGCCGGGAGATCGGCGCCGACGACTTCGCCGCGCAGTGGCGGGCCCTGTCCGGCAAGGACACCGCGTACTGGACGGCGCGCAACGCCGGATACGACCGCATCGAGAAGATCGAACGCGGCGCGAACAACCTGGAGGTGCGCGTCACCTTCGCCAAGCCGTACGCGGACTGGCGCGCCCTGTTCTCCCCGCTCTACCCCAAGCAGGTCATGGGCAGCCCCGACACCTTCAACGATGGCGCGCGCCGCAAGCTGAAGGTGACCGCGGGGCCCTTCGCCCTGTCGGAGATCGACCGCAAGACGGGCGCGGTGACGCTGGGACGCAACCCGCGCTGGTGGGGGCGCCCGGCCAAGCTCGACAAGCTGGTGCTGCGCGAGGTGTCCCGCACCGCGCGCGCCGAGGCGCTGGCCAAGGGCAAGGTCGACCTCGCCGAGATCGACGCCACGGAGGCCGGCCGGATCACGCTCGCCAGTGGCGGCAAGGCGGACCAGGGCCAGTCGGCCCACGGCCCCGGCGCACAGCTCACCCCCGGCAAGGCGCTGCGCTCCTGGGCGATCGCCCACGGCTCCGACGAGGAGGCCGCGGCGGCCGAGACCGAGGCGCGGCAGGCGACGCGCACCGCCATCAAGAAGTACGCGAGCGAACAGGCGGGCCTGAGCGGTTACGTGGTCCGCAAGTCCCTGGAGCCCGCCTACACCCAGCTCGCCCTCAACGGCTCCGAAGGCCCCCTCGCGGACGACCGGGTGCGCCGCGCGGTGGCCCGCGCCCTGGACCGCGAGGCGCTCGCGGAGGCGGTGCTCAAGCCGCTCGGCCTGCCCGCGGAGCCGGTCGGCAGCCATCTCGCCCTCGCCGGGCAGCAGGCGTACGCGGACAACAGCGGGGCCCTCGGCGAGCAGGACACGGCCGAGGCGCGGGCGCTGCTCGCGGACGCCGGATGGACGCCGGGCGGGGCCCTGAAGGACAAGCTGAAGGAGAAGAAGCCGAAGACGGCGGGCGGCGAGGCCGAAGCGGACTCCGGCACCGGCACGGGTACCGGCTCCGACTCCGGCCAGGAATCCGGCGAGGGCAACGGCGACGGCACGTACATCGTCGGCGAGGAGGACGGCAAGGCCGCCGACAACAGCACCTCCGTGCTCGCCCCCGCGCCGGCCGCCGCCTACCAGCGGGCCGCCCTGACCCGCCAGGCTGACGTCCTCGGCCTCCCGGGCGAGGCCGACACCAGGACCGAGGCCAAGAAGAAGACGGACGCCAAGAAGGCCAACGCCAAGAAGGCCAACGCCAAAAAGAAGAACGCTAAGAAAAAGGACGCTAAGAAGAGCAGCGCCAAGAAGAGCAGCACAAAGAAGAAGACCGCCGAACAGAACAGCGCCGAACAGAGCAGCGCCGAGAAGAAGGACACCGCCGACCACACCGCCCGGGACCAGGCCAAGGGCGGCGCCCCCGGCGCGTACGCCCCGAAGGGAACCGCCGCGCCCGCCGCCGCCCCCGCCGGACCGCTCGGCAAGGACGGCAAGCCCCTGACCCTCCGCTTCGTGCTGCCCTCCGGCAACGGCTCGGAGCCGCTGCGGGCCGTCGCCGACCGGATCTCGCGGATGCTGGAGAGGATCGGCGTGCACACGGAGACGGCGAAGGTCTCCGACAGCAGCTACTTCAAGGACCACATCGCGTCCGGCCAGTACGACCTCGCCCTGTACTCGTGGCCCGCCTCCGCCTTCCCGGCCACCGACGCCCGCCCGATCTTCGCCAAGCCGGTCCCGGCCGCGGACGGCTCGCTGAACGTCGAGCAGAACTACACGCGCGTCGGCACCGACCACATCGACCAGCTGTTCGATCAGGCGATGGGCGAACTCGATGAAGAAACGTCACGCTCGCTGGTGAAGAAGGCCGACGCCCGCATCTGGGCCGAGGCCGGCTCCATCCCGCTCTACCAGCGCCCCCAGCTGGTGGCGGCCCGCCCGAACCTGGCCAACGCCGGAGCCTTCGGCTTCCAGGCCCCGCATTACGAGAACATCGGCTTCCTGAAGCCGGGCGTGAAGCCGTCCGGTTCCCCCTCCGCGAAGTGACACACATCTCGTCCGGAGAGTGACGTACGCCTCGTCCAGGAGTCGTACACCAGGTCTTCACGCGACCGACGCTCAGATTCCGCTCAACTCCCTTGCCCGTCGGCCACCCCGGCGGGCAAGGTCGTATCTACCCATTGACCTGCGGTTTCACCCCTGACGCCCCCAGCAAGCACGCGCGCTCACGGCTGCGCCGAAGCCCCCCGCGGAGGCCGCCTCCGCGCGGGCCACGTAGACTGGGGTAAGGCCGTGGCGTGTTGTCTGCCCGGCAGGGCCGCGTACCGGACCGTACGCGCCGCCGTCCACTCTTCCCGGGAGAAGCGCAGCTGTATGCCCACGCGCCACGACATTCGTAACGTCGCCATCGTCGCCCACGTCGACCACGGCAAGACGACCATCGTCGATGCCATGCTCAAGCAGGCCGGCGCCTTCGCCGCCCACGCCGCGGAGTCGCTCGACGACCGCATGATGGACTCGAACGACCTGGAGCGTGAGAAGGGCATCACGATCCTGGCCAAGAACACGGCCGTGAAGTACCACCCCAAGGATGGCGGCGACGTCATCACCATCAACATCATCGACACCCCCGGCCACGCCGACTTCGGTGGTGAGGTCGAGCGCGGCCTGTCGATGGTGGACGCGGTCGTCCTGCTCGTCGACGCCTCCGAGGGCCCGCTGCCGCAGACCCGCTTCGTGCTCCGCAAGGCCCTCCAGGCCCGGATGCCGGTCATCCTGTGCATCAACAAGACCGACCGCCCGGACTCCCGGATCGACGAGGTCGTCAACGAGACGTACGACCTCTTCCTCGACCTGGACGCCGACGAGGACCAGATCGAGTTCCCGATCGTCTACGCCTGTGGCCGTGACGGCATCGCCTCGCTGACCAAGCCGGAGGACGGCACCGTCCCGGCCGACAGCGACAGCCTGGAGCCGTTCTTCACCACGATCCTGGAGCACGTCCCCGCTCCGGAGTACGACGAGTCGGCCCCCCTCCAGGCCCACGTCACCAACCTGGACGCCGACAACTTCCTCGGCCGTATCGCGCTCTGCCGCGTCGAGCAGGGCGAGCTGCGCAAGGGTCAGACCGTCACGTGGATCAAGCGCGACGGCACCCAGCAGAACGTCCGCATCACCGAGCTGATGATGACCGAGGCGCTCACCCGCAAGCCCGCCGAGAAGGCCGGCCCGGGTGACATCTGCGCCATCGCCGGTATCTCGGACATCATGATCGGCGAGACCCTCGCCGACCCCGAGAACCCGATCGCGCTGCCGCTGATCACGGTCGACGAGCCCGCGATCTCCATGACCATCGGCACGAACACCTCGCCGCTGGTCGGCAAGGGCGGCAAGGGCCACAAGGTCACCGCCCGCCAGGTGAAGGACCGCCTGGACAAGGAGCTGATCGGTAACGTCTCGCTCCGCGTCCTGGACACCGAGCGCCCCGACGCCTGGGAGGTGCAGGGCCGCGGTGAGCTGGCGCTGGCCATCCTCGTCGAGACCATGCGCCGGGAAGGCTTCGAGCTGACCGTCGGCAAGCCCGAGGTGGTCACCAAGGAGATCAACGGCAAGGTCCACGAGCCGATCGAGCGCATGACGATCGACTCGCCCGAGGAACACCTCGGCGCCATCACGCAGCTGATGGCGACCCGCAAGGGCCGCATGGAGACCATGACGAACCACGGTTCGGGCTGGATCCGCATGGAATGGATCGTCCCGTCCCGCGGCCTCATCGGCTTCCGTACGGAGTTCCTGACCCAGACCCGCGGCACCGGCATCGCGCACTCCATCTTCGAGGGCCACGAGCCGTGGTTCGGCGAGCTGAAGACGCGTAACAACGGCTCCCTGGTCGCCGACCGCGCGGGCACGGTCACGCCGTTCGCGATGATCAACCTCCAGGAGCGCGGTGTCATCTTCACCGAGGCCGGCACCGAGGTGTACGAGGGCATGATCATCGGTGAGAACTCGCGCTCCGACGACATGGACGTGAACATCACCAAGGAGAAGAAGCTCACCAACATGCGCGCCGCCTCCGCGGACTCCACGGAGAACGTCGTGCCGCCGCGCAAGCTCTCCCTGGAGCAGTCCCTGGAGTTCTGCCGCGACGACGAGTGCATCGAGGTGACCCCGGAGACCGTGCGCATCCGCAAGGTCGTCCTGGACCAGAAGGAGCGCGGCCGCACCGCGTCGCGCGCCAAGCGCAACTGACGCGCCCGCGCCGCCGGTTGGTAAACCTCCGGTGGTGCGCCAGGTGCGCATGAGGCCGGTTTCCGCCCTCCCGCAAGGGAGTTGGGCGGAAGCCGGCCTCTCGCGTTTGTGCTGGCTGTACGGTGTGGCCACTGCCGTGTGAAGGCGTCCGCGGCAACTCCTTTTTCACAGCGAAGTGTCCGCTATGCGGACGTCGCTGACCGTTAGATGTAGAACCCGTCCGTTTCGCAACCATCTATCTAGGATCGGTTTGTCCGGATTTTGGAAGTTGTACGGACCAGGTGTGATTGAACCGAGACCAAAAGACTGTGGTCGACCGGTACCTCATGGCTAATAGTTGACCGCGTATAGCTCGGGTCAATGGGTCACGCGCTGTGGGGAGCGCCGACTCACGAGCACACTGGGGTACTCGATCTTCGCCGTCAGGGGTGTCGGCGCGATCACCTGTACCCCCTCTTGTAGTGAACAAGTGGACTCATGAGGAGGAACCCCATGCGTGGTGCCAAGAGCGCCAAGTGGGTCGCGATAGCCGGTGTTGTCGCGCTGACAGCCACCGCTTGTGGCGGCGGCGACAGTGACAACAAGGGCAGCGGAAAGGTCGACCCCAAGGGGATCGTCAGCTACGCCAACGGTGAGCCGCAGAACCCGCTGCAGCCGTCCAACACCATGGAGGCGTACGGCAGCGTCGTCATCGACTCGCTCTTCACGGGCCTGGTGCACTACGACAAGCAGGGCGACATCACCTACGAGAACGCCGAGTCGGTCACTCCCGACAAGGCGAACAAGGTGTGGACCGTCAAGCTGAAGCCGGGCTGGAAGTTCCACAACGGCGAGGCCGTCACCGCCAAGTCGTACGTGGACGCCTGGAACTGGGCCGCCGACCCCGCCAACGGCCAGCAGAACAGCTCCTGGTACCGCGACATCATCGGCTACGAGGACGTCCACCCGGCCAAGGGCAAGGCCAAGAAGAAGGCCATGTCCGGCCTGAAGGTCGTCGACGACAACACCTTCACCATCACGCTGAACCACGGCATCCCGTACTACGCCTACAAGCTGGTCTACGCGCCCTTCTACCCGATGCCCTCGGCAGCGCTGAAGGACCCGAAGAAGTACGGCGAGGCGCCGGTCGGCAACGGTCCCTACAAGTTCAAGAGCTGGGACCACAAGAAGTCGATCCAGGTCACCGCCTGGTCCGCCTACAAGGGCAACAACAAGCCCAAGAACGGCGGCATCAACTTCAAGGCGTACACCACGCCCCAGGCCGCCTACAACGACCTGCGGTCGAACAACGTCGACTCGATGCCGCAGATCCCGGACAGCGAACTCGCCAACTACAAGCAGGACTTCGGCGACCGCGCGATCACGTCCGACTACTCGGCGATCAACACGGTCAACCCCGCCTGGTACAGCAAGACGTTCAAGGACATCGACATCAAGGTCATCCAGGGCCTTTCGATGGCGATCGACCGCGACACCATCGTGAAGACCACGTTCTCGGGCACCCGTGAGCCGGCCACCGGCTGGGTCGCCAAGGGCGTGAAGGGTTACAAGGCCGGTGCCTGCGGTGAGTTCTGCGAGTTCAACCCGAAGAAGGCCAAGCAGTTCGTGAAGGACGGCGGCGGCGTCCCGGGCAACAAGATCTCCATCCAGTACAACGCCGACCAGCCCCACAAGGGCTGGGTCACGGCCGTCTGCAACGACATCCAGAAGAACACCGGCGTGAAGTGCGTCGGCGACCCGAAGACCGACTTCCAGGCCGACACCGAGGTGCGCGACAAGCGCCAGGTCAAGGCGATGTACCGGTCCGGCTGGGTGCTCGACTACCCGTTCAACGGCAACTTCCTCGCCGACCTCTACGGCACCGGTGTCGACGGCAACTGGGGCGAGTTCTCGGACAAGAAGTTCGACGCGCTCACCAAGAAGGCCGACACCGCCAAGACGATCGAAGAGTCCGCGGAGCTGTACCAGAAGGCCGAGCAGCAGCTCAAGACGTCCTTCCCGGGCATCCCGCTCTGGTACAACAAGGTCACCTCCGGCTACTCGACGAACGTGAAGAACATGGAGTTCGACCAGGCCGGTGACCCCGTCCTGACGGACGTCGAGGTCTTCGAGAAGTAGGCGCCCGGAGTTCCGTCCCCGATGCGGCACCCGGATACCCCGGGTGCCGCATCGGGCGGCTCCGCAATGGACGGAGGCACAATGGGGCGCTATGTCGCGCGGCGACTGCTCCAGATGATCCCGGTATTCATCGGGACGACACTGCTGATCTTCATCATGGTCAACGTCCTCCCCGGCGATCCCGTACGGGCGCTGTGGGGCGACAAGCCGCCGGACCCCGCGCAGGTCGCGCAGATCCGGCACGACCGCGGTCTTGATCTGCCGCTCTGGCAGCAGTATCTGCACTACATGGGTGGGCTGCTGCAAGGGGACTTCGGCAACACCATCGCCGGCAACCGGCCGGTGCTCGACGAGATCACCCAGGCTTTCCCGGTCTCGATGCGACTGGCCTCCATGGCCTGGACGTTCGAGCTGATCGTCGGCATCTCGCTCGGTGTCCTCGCGGGCATCCGGCGCGGACGGCTCGTCGACAACACGGTCACCCTCTTCACGCTCCTGGTGATCTCCGTCCCGATCTTCGTGGTCGGCCTGCTCTGCCAGCTCTTCTTCGGCAACGAACTGGGGTGGATCACACCCACGGTCCAGGACTCCGAGGACATGGGCCAGCTGCTCGTACCCGCCCTCGTGCTCGGCATGGTCGGCCTCGCCTACGTGGCCCGCCTCACCCGCACCTCCATCGCGGAGAACCGGCAGGCGGACTACATGCGCACCGCCGTCGCCAAGGGCCTGCCGCGCCAGCGGATCGTCACCCGGCACCTGCTGCGCAACTCGCTGATCCCCGTGGTCACCTACCTCGGCACCGACGTCGGCACCCTGATGGGCGGCGCGGTCATCACCGAGGGCATCTTCAACGTGACGGGCGTCGGCAACCTGCTCTTCCAGGCGCTGGCCCGCCGTGAGGGCGCGGTCATCGTCGGTGTGGTCACCGTCCTGGTGCTCGTGTACCTCGCAGCCAGCCTGATCGTCGACCTGCTTTACGCGGTCCTGGACCCGAGGATCCGTTATGCCTGACCTCACCAAGACCTCCACCACGGACGAGACGGCAGCGGCGCAGGACGAGGTCGTCGCCGGATCCGCGGTCTCGGCCCACGCCGCGACGGGCAAGCCCCGCAGCCTCTGGGGCGACGCCTGGCGCGAACTGCGGCGCAACCCGCTCTTCGTGATCTCCTCGGTCCTGATCCTGATCCTGCTCCTGGTGGCGGCCTTCCCCGGCCTGTTCACCGGCGCGGACCCGGGCACCGGCGACCAGGCCAAGCACTTCCTCGGCAAGCCGGAGCTGAGCCACGTCTTCCAGGCGGACTGGTTCGGGTACGACAGGACGGGCCGCAGCATCTACTCCCGTGTCGTGCACGGCGCGCGCAACTCCATCCTCGTGGGCCTCGGCGTGACCCTGCTCGTCACCCTCTTCGGCGGCCTGTGCGGCATGCTGGCCGGCTACTTCGGCGGCTTCTGGGACAGCGTGATCTCGCGGCTGATCGACGTGTTCTTCGGCATCCCCTTCCTGCTCGGCGCGATGGTCGTCCTGAACGCCTTCACCGACCGCACGGTCTGGGTCGTCATGGGCGCGCTGGCCTTCCTCGGCTGGACGCAGATCGCCCGCGTGATGCGCGGCGCGGTCATCACCACCAAGCACGCCGACTATGTGATGGCGGCGCGTGCGCTCGGCGCCGGGACGAAGCGGATCCTCTTCCGCCACATCCTGCCGAACGCGGTCGCTCCGGTGATCGTCGTGGCGACCATCTCGCTCGGCACGTACATCGTCGCCGAGTCCACCCTGTCGTACCTGGGCCTCGGCCTCGCCGACGACGCCATCTCATGGGGCGGCGACATCTCCACCGCGACGCAGGACATCCGCAACAACCCGCACACGCTGTTCTTCCCGGCAGGAATGCTGAGCATCACGGTGTTGGCGTTCATCATGATGGGTGACGCCGTACGCGAAGCCCTCGACCCGAAGCTGCGATGAGGGAGGCGTACGTGACCAGCATCGACATCAAGGAAGACTCGATTCCCGCCCCCCGCTCGCGCGAGGAGAAGAGCGGCAGGCTCCTGGACGTGAAGGACCTGCACGTCGAGTTCCACACCCGGGACGGTGTGGTCAAGGCGGTGAACGGCGTCAACTACAGCGTGGACGCGGGCGAGACGCTCGCCGTCCTCGGTGAGTCCGGCTCCGGCAAGTCCGTGACCGCGCAGGCCATCATGGGCATCCTCGACATGCCGCCCGGGAAGATCCCGCAGGGCGAGATCCTCTTCCGCGGCCAGGACATGCTGAAGATGTCCAACGAGGAGCGCAGGAAGGTCCGCGGCCGCAAGATCGCGATGATCTTCCAGGACGCGCTCTCGTCCCTCAACCCCGTGCTCTCGGTGGGCTACCAGCTCGGCGAGATGTTCCGGGTGCACGAGGGGATGGGCCGCAAGGAGGCCAAGGCCAAGGCCATCGAGCTGATGGACAGGGTCAAGATCCCGGCCGCCAGGGAGCGGGTGAACGACTACCCGCACCAGTTCTCCGGCGGTATGCGCCAGCGCATCATGATCGCGATGGCGCTCGCCCTGGAGCCCGACCTGATCATCGCGGACGAGCCCACCACGGCGCTCGACGTGACGGTCCAGGCGCAGGTCATGGATCTGCTCGCGGAGCTCCAGCGCGAGTACCACATGGGCCTGATCCTGATCACCCACGACCTCGGTGTGGTCGCCGACGTCGCGGACAAGATCGCGGTCATGTACGCGGGCCGCATCGTCGAGACGGCACCGGTCCACGAGCTGTACAAGCGCCCCGCGCACCCGTACACGCGTGGCCTGCTCGACTCGATCCCGCGGCTCGACCAGAAGGGCCACGAGCTGTACGCGATCAAGGGGTTGCCGCCCAACCTGCTGAAGATCCCGTCCGGTTGTGCCTTCAACCCGCGCTGCCCCAAGGCGCAGGACGTCTGCCGCACGGAGGTCCCGGCCCTGGTGCCGGTCACCGAGCGGGACGGCGCGCTGCTGCCGGGCCGCGGCAGCGCGTGCCACTTCTGGAAGGAGACGATCCATGGCTGAGCCGACGAAGGCTTCAAAGCCCTCCGCCTCGAAGCCCTCCGCCTCGAAGCCCTCCGGGACGGACGAGCCGGTGATCATCACCCCGAACGTCTCCGAGGTGGAGGCGGTCGAGGCCGCGACCGCCGAGGAGGCCGTGGCGGCGATCGAGGCCCCGGTCGAGCGCGGCGAGCCGATCCTCCAGGTCCGCAACCTGGTCAAGCACTTCCCGCTCACGCAGGGAATCCTGATCAAGAAGCAGGTCGGCGCGGTCAAGGCGGTCGACGGCATCTCCTTCGACCTGTACCAGGGCGAGACGCTGGGCATCGTGGGTGAGTCCGGCTGCGGCAAGTCCACGGTCGCCAAGCTCCTGATGACCCTGGAGCGGGCCACGGCCGGCGAGGTCTTCTACAAGGGCCAGGACATCACCAAGCTGTCCGGGCGCGCGCTGAAGGCGGTCCGCCGCAACATCCAGATGGTGTTCCAGGACCCGTACACCTCCCTGAACCCCCGTATGACGGTGGGCGACATCATCGGGGAGCCCTACGAGATCCACCCCGAGGTGGCCCCGAAGGGTTCGCGGCGCCGGAAGGTCCAGGACCTCCTGGACGTGGTCGGGCTCAACCCCGAGTACATCAACCGCTACCCGCACCAGTTCTCGGGCGGCCAGCGCCAGCGCATCGGCATCGCGCGCGGTCTGGCGCTGAACCCCGAGATCATCATCTGCGACGAGCCGGTCTCGGCGCTGGACGTCTCCGTCCAGGCGCAGGTCATCAACCTGATGGAGAAGCTCCAGGACGAGTTCAACCTCTCCTACCTCTTCATCGCGCACGACCTGTCGATCGTCCGGCACATCTCGGACCGCGTGGGCGTGATGTACCTCGGCAAGATGGCGGAGATCGGCTCCGACGAGCAGATCTACGACCACCCGACGCACCCCTACACCCAGGCGCTGCTCTCCGCGGTCCCCGTCCCGGACCCGGCCGCCCGCGAGGGCCGCGAGCGCATCATCCTCACCGGAGACGTCCCGTCCCCGGCGAACCCGCCCTCCGGCTGCCGCTTCCGCACGCGCTGCTGGAAGGCGGAGGACAAGTGCGCGAAGGAAACCCCGCTCCTGGCGATCCCGGAACGCTTCATAGGCCAGGACACCCCGGCGGCCCACGAGTCGGCGTGCCACTTCGCGGAGGAGAAGGACGTCGTGCACGCGGCGTAACACCCTCCCCGGCTCCGGCCGTACGCACGTGAAGGCGCCCCCTGCCGATGTGGCGGGGGGCGCCTTCACGTGTAACAACCCGCGGTCGTCGGGCGTGTACCAGTCAGAAGCGGGCGACAGCGCGCGTGACTGCAGGGCGGACAGGGGGATGGGCGACACGGCCGGAGGGCTCCGCCGGCACAGCGGAGTTCGAAGCCTTCTACGCCGGCACCGCCAAGCGCCTGGTCGCCACGGTCCATGCCATGACCGGGGATCTGGCGGAGGCGGAGGACGCGATGCAGGAGGCGTATGTACGGGCCTGGCAGCGGTGGGAGCGGCTGACCAGGGAGGGGGGATCCGCTGCCGTGGGTGCGCACGGTGGCCTCGCGGCTCGCCATCAGCACACCAGGAACCGGCTGCGGGCGCAGCGGCGGCACAGGGCGGCGGCGGATGTCCCCGAGCCCTCGGCGGACCGCGTGGCGCTGATCGAGGCACTGCGGCAGTTCCCCGCCCATAAGCGGCAGACGGTGGTCCTGCATCATTCTTGGACCTCCCGCTGGAGCAGGTCGCCCGGGTCGCCCGGCACCGGATCAGACCCAGTACCGTACGGAGTCCTACAGCGGGAAGGCCGACACGTACGCCAGGCGCGGCACCGCGTCACCTTGTACGAGAGCGCGGGCATCGCACGGCGCGAAGCCGCGCTCCTTGGCGGGGCGCTGACGGAGCGCGGTCTGAAGCGGCACGGCGAAGGCGCGGGCGGCCACTGGTCCGACAGGACCGAGTCCGCCTCGTGGCTCAGGGTGGAGGTCGAGCGCGGGGGGATGTGGATCTCCGTGGTGGAGGTGGAGGCCGAGGGGCCGGTGACAGAGGAGTCGACGATCGAGGGGACGTCATCACCTCCGAAGGCCGCCGCCCCGTCAGGAAGAGGAACCATGCCCGGCCCCCCGGCTGCCGCCGCAGCCGCCCCCGGAGGGGCTGCTCCTGCGCCCCTGGCGGCCCGAGGCCCCCGCCGTCCTGGCGGCCTTCTCCGGCCCCGGAGACGGCCGCCAGGACGACAGGTCGGTCGACTCACCCTCGGCCGCCGTCGGCTGGATAGCCCGCCGCGCGGCCGAGGAGAGGCCGGTACGGCGTACGCCCTGGCGGTGGTGGACGGCGGGGCGGGTGTGCCATTCGGCAACGTCGCGGTGGGCGCGGTGGACCGCGTCCACCGCGACGGGCTGGGTCTCGTACTGGACGACCCGGCCGCACGCGGCAAGGGCGTCTGCACGTACGCCTGCGGGGCGCTCTCGCGATGGGCCTTCGAAGAGCTGACCCTGTTCCGCCTGGAACTGGGCCACCGCACGAACAACCCCGCCTCGTGCCGCGTGGCCAGGGTGGCGGGCTTCACAGTGGAGGGGCTGCAACGCCGGAATCTGACGTACGACGGCGGCGTCCACCACGACGTGGAACTGCACGCGCGGCTGGCGTCGGATCCGCATTGAGCGCTGCTTTGTGCCCATGGCACTGATGTGGGGATACGAACTCCGGCCCGTAATGCGACGAAGCGGAGGTATCTCGAGTAAGCAGCCTCCGGGACATTTCGTCACAGCGGGGATCCGGTGAACTGTCGGTGCCCTGCGCCAGTAATGCCAATTACTGGCGCAACACAACAGAGCCCTCATTCTTCGCGGAACTCGCTGAACGTGATGTCCGTGCATGCACCCCAATTCTGCGCATGCATGGTTTCACGTGCGGGTCAACCGGTGATCTTCCAACGGTCGCGATTTCCGTTTACCGTCTTTCCGGCCACCACTTTCCCGGACTTCGTCACCCTGAGGTGACCCATCAACGGGTTTGCCACGGAGGTGACGTCGCCGATCTGTTCGGAGGAGACCCACCAGGAGTTGCGCCGTTGGTCCTCAACTGCGTAGCAGCTCCTACCCTTGGGCTGCTTCTCCCGCTTGGTCGCGGCAGTCATACAACCCTGGCCCGGGAGATCATCCGCGATGGTGATGAGCTGGGTACCGGCGAAGCCCCAGTACTGATTGTTGGCGCGCTTGCACTTCGCTTGCGTGATTACCTTGCCGCGTCCGTTCCACTTGAGGCACTTGCCTGTAGAGACATTCTTGAGGTGAAACACTATGGCCTGCGCGTCGGCGTGAGCCTCCGTGCTGGTGATGCCAAAGGTTGCGCACATGATGAGTGTGCTCGCGGCTGCTCCGGCCTTACGGGTGAATTTCACGGAAACTCCCACGGGTCAGGGGGGTGACTAACTCCTTGGGAACATTTCTATGCCTCTGAGTGACGACGCGCACGCAATTTGAGGGGAACTTGAGCTACTTCTTTCGCTCGCCGGTATTCTCGGCCTGCTGGAGCGGCCACGCCTTAGCTCGGGAGGGCGCAGTTTCCGACAGGCCGAGATGGCGGCGAGGCTCGTCAGAGGGACTTGCGGGCTGCCGGGAGGGTCAGGGACGCCGAGTCCTCCGGGTAGTGGCAGGCCGTCAGGTGGCCGTCTCGGTTGCCGTCGATCTGGACCAGGGGCGGGTCCTCCGACGCGCACTTGTCCGTCGCCTTCCAGCAGCGCGTGCGGAAGCGGCAGCCCGAGGGCGGGTTGACGGGGGAGGGGACGTCGCCCTTGAGCAAGATGCGCTCGCGGCGCGGGACGTCGTCCGCGGTCGCCTCGGGGACCGCCGACAGGAGCGCCTTCGTGTACGGGTGGCGAGGGTTGCCGTACAGGTCCTCGCGGTCCGCGATCTCCACGATCCGGCCCAGGTACATGACCGCGACCCGCTGCGAGAAGTGCCGGACCACCGCCAGGTCGTGGGCGATGAACAGGAACGCGATGTTCAGCTCCTTCTGGAGCTTCTGCAGCAGGTTCACCACCTGCGCCTGGATCGAGACGTCCAGGGCCGAGACCGGCTCGTCCGCGACGATCAGCTTCGGTTCGAGGGCCAGGGCGCGGGCCACCCCGATGCGCTGGCGCTGGCCGCCCGAGAACTCGTGCGGGAAGCGGTTGTAGTGCTCGGGGTTGAGCCCGACCGTCTCCAGGAGCTCGCGGACGCGCGCCTCGCGGCCGCCGGCCGGGTTGATGCCGTTGACCTCCATCGGACCGGAGATGATCTTGCCGACCGTCTGGCGCGGGTTCAGCGACGCGTACGGGTCCTGGAAGATCATCTGGATCTCCGAGCGGACCGGCGCCAGCTCCTTGCGCGAGGCGTGCGTGATGTCCTTCCCGCGGTAGGAGATCTGCCCGCCGGTCGGCTCCAGGAGGCGCGTGACCAGGCGGCCCGTCGTCGACTTGCCGCAGCCGGACTCACCGACCAGGCCAAGGCTCTCGCCCTCGGCGACGGTGAAGTCGAGTCCGTCCACCGCCTGCACGGCGCCGATCTTCCGCTTGAACGGGAACCCGCCCATGATCGGGAAGTGCTTGGTCAGCCCGCTGACATCCAGGAGAGGAGTGGGAGTGGTGCTGCTCATTGTCTTGAAGTCCCGTCTCTTGTACGTCAGTCGCGTCGGTCGGCGTGGTGCGCGTCGCGCCTGGCCTCGGCCACGATGCCCGCGGCACCCGCCGTGCCGGCGAAGTCCGTGAAGAACTCCGACCGCTGCTCGGTGGTGAGGTGGCAGGCGGCGCCCCGGCCCGCGGTCAGTTCGAGGAGCGGCTGCTCACCCGAGCAGCGGCCCCCGCCGACCTGCTCGGTGAACGCGCACCGAGGGTGGAAGCGGCAGCCGGACGGCGGGTTGAGGAGGCTCGGCGGGGTGCCGGGGATGGGCGACAGCGGCACGTCCACCGGGCCGTCCAGGGACGGCATGGAGCCCAGCAGGCCCCAGGTGTACGGGTGCTGGGGAGCGCGCAGCACTTCCTTCTTCGTGCCGCGCTCCACGCACCGGCCGCCGTACATCACCAGGACGTCGTCGGCGATGTCCGCGATCACACCGAGGTCGTGGGTGATGAAGATGATCGACGTGCCGAACTCCTGCTGGAGGTCCTTGAGCAGGTCCATGATCTGCGCCTGGACCGTCACGTCGAGTGCCGTCGTCGGCTCGTCGGCGATCAGCAGCGTCGGGTCGCAGACCAGCGACATCGCGATCATCGCGCGCTGGCGCATACCGCCGGAGAACTGGTGCGGATAGTCGTCCACGCGCAGGTCCGGCTGCGGGATGCCGACCTTCGTCAGCATCTCGATCGACCGCGCCCGCGCCTCCTTCTTGGAGGCGCCGGTGTGCTTGCGGTACGTCTCGCCGATCTGCCGCCCGATGGTGTGGTACGGCGAGAGGGAGGCCAGCGCGTCCTGGAAGATCATCGCCATCTTGTTGCCGCGGAGCTTCTCCAGCTCCCGCTCGGTGGCGGTGAGGAGTTCCTGCCCGTCGAGCAGGACCTCGCCCTCGATCGTGGTGCTGTCCTTGTGGTGCAGGCCGAGGATGGCGAGGTTGGTGACGGACTTGCCGGAGCCGGACTCGCCGACGATGCCGAGGGTCTTGCCCTGCTCCAGGTCGAAGTCGAGGCCGTCCACGGCCTTGACCGTGCCGTCCTCGGTGGAGAAGTGGACGCGCAGGTCGCGTACGGAGAGGAAGGGGGTGCTCATGGGTTCCGGCTCCTAGGCGAGGCGCACGCGCGGGTCGATGAGTGCGTAGATCGCGTCGACGATGATGTTGAAGACGACGATCGCTGTAGCCGCCACCAGGACCACCCCGAGCAGCAGCGGGAGGTCACTGGTGTCGACTGCCTTGACCGACAGTTCACCGATGCCGTGCAGAGCGAAAGTCTTCTCGGTGATGATCGCGCCGCCGAGGAGTACACCGATATCGAGGCCGAAGATCGTGACGATGGGGCCCATCGCACCGCGCCAGGCGAAGCGGAAGAAGACCGTGCGGGCTGAGAGGCCTTTGGCCCGGGCCGTACGGACGTAGTCCTCACTCATGGTCTCGACCAGCTGGGAGCGAGCCATCCGAGTGTAATTCGCGGTGAAAATGAGCGCGAGGACAAGCCACGGGATCAGCAGCCCGGAGAACCACTTGGCGGGGTTGTCCGAGATCGGCGTGTACGAGGGTCGTTCCAGCAGGTGCAGCTGGTCGGTGAGGAGGTACACGGCGAAGACGCCCACGACGTAGATCTGCATCGAGGAAGCGATGAGCGATGCCGACGACGCGATCTTGTCGAGGGCTTTCCCCTGTTTGATGGCGGCCAGCATGCCGGTGCCCACGCCGAAGACCACGAACACGGCCGCGGCACCCAGCGACAGGGAGACAGTGGTCGGGAAGCGGTCGAGAATGGTGGCGAGAACGGGCTCACGGTTGCGGAACGAGTAGCCGAGGCAAGGCGCGTCGCAGAAGCCGTACGTGTCGTAATCGCGGCCGACGAACAAGCCCTCGAACCAGTGCCAGTACTGCATGGGCAGCGGATCAGCGATCCCCAGATTGTGCTTCACCAGCGCCAGCGTGTCGGGCGGGCAGACCTTGCCGCAGGCCAGACGAGCGGGATCGCGCGGGGCGGCATAGAAGAGGAGGAAGACGATCGCACTGATGATCAGCAGGATCACCGCGCCGCCGATGGTGCGGCGAATGAGGAAGCGGAGCATGGGAGTTGGGGTTCCTGACGGATGCCGTTAGGGAGGTGGGGGCGGGGCGGGCTCGCGCGGGAGCCCGCCCCGGAGGGTCGATCGTCAGGCCTTGACGTACGTCTTGTGGAGCAGCGTCGCGGCGAACTGCGGGTCGTGGATGGCGCCGCCGACCTTGGAGCCGTGCAGGTACCAACGGCGCTGGTAGGTCTCCGGAATGATCGGCACGACTTCCTTCATGATCCGCTTGTCGAGCGCGGCCCAAGCCTTACCGGCTTCCTTCGGGTCCGAGATGACGGCGTTCTTCTTGATCGCTTCGTTGATCCATGGGACGTCGCACTGGGAGACGTTGTTCTGGCCGTCACCTATGGCCGTGCCGTCGAGCATCGGCTGGATCATGGTGTACGCGGTCGGCCAGTCCGGGGACCAGCCGAACCACATCACGTCGAACTTGTTGTCCAGACGCTGCGCCTGGTCGTAGAAGTCCGTCGAGTTGAGCGGCTTGATGACCGGGTCGAAGCCCGCGGCCTTCAGGTTCTTCTCAATGACGATCTTGGTCTTGTCGTAAGTGGGGCGACGGGGGAAGGCATACACGATCTTCGTGCCGAGCTTGCCGGCCTTCTCCAGGATCTCGCGGGCCTTCTTGACGTCTCCCTCCGGCTTGTCCAGCTTGCCGTAGAGGTCGAACTTCTCGCGGCCGACGATGTCGGGGCTGAGGATCGTCGTCGCGTAGTCACCCGCGGTCGTACCGCCGTAGATCTTGCGGCTCTGCTCCAGCGGCCAGGCGATGAGGAGGGCCTTGCGGACCTCGACGTCGGTGACCCGCTTCATGTTGATGGCGAAGTAGTAGGTGCCCGACGACAGGCCGTTGAAGCTGCGCTTCTTGATGTCGGGCGTGGTGAGCACCTTCTGCATGCGCTCGGCCGGGATCGGCTCGTAGATGGCGACCATCTGCTGGTCCTTGCCCTGGTCGGCGATGAAGCGGTCGCAGGACTCGGGGCCGGTCGGCCCGAATTCGAACTCGAAGCTGTCCGGGTAGGCGTTGCGGATCGGGTCGGTCTTCGGGTCCCAGTGCTTGTTGCGCGTCAGTGTCATCGACTTGTCGATGGAGCGGTGCTTGACGATGTAGGGGCCGCAGGAGAAGGGCGCCTTGTCGTACTTCTCCTTGGTGTCGTGCTTCACCGGGGTGGCGGCGTACGAGTGCATCGCCAGGGTGAAGTTGAACTCCGGGCGTGCTTCCTTCAGATGGAAGGTGATGGTCTTCTTCGCCTTGTCGGTGACGATCGAGTCCAGGTGCTTGCCCTTGTACGGACCCTCGTACGCGTCACGCCACTTGGCGCCCTTCCCGGTGAGCGCCTGCTGGACGTAGATGGCACCCTCGGTGACGAAGGGGGCCCAGCCGCGCTCGAAGCCGTGCCGCACATCGTCGACCGTGAGCTCGCTGCCGTCCTGCCACTTCAGGCCGTCCTTCAGCGTGAAGGTCCAGGTCTTGTTGCCGTCGGAAGCTGTGCCCGTGTCGGTGGCGAGGTCTCCGACGAGGGTCTGGCGGCCCTTCATGTCGGTCTGGTAGCCGGTGAGGCAGCGCGCGAAGAGGTTGGCGATGGAGGAGTTGTACGCGAAGTAGATTCGCTGCGGGTCCAGGTGCGACACGTCGTCCTCGGCGACGCCGTAGATTGTGCCGCCCTTCTTCCCGCCGGGGACCTCGGGCGCCGGCCCGGTCGAGTCCTCCTTGGTGCCGATCTTCACCGACGCGTTCGTGTACTCCGTGGCACCTCCGTGCGAGCCGCCACCGCCGCCCGAGTCGCCACCGCTGCACGCGGACAGGACGAGCGAGCCGCCCGCCGCCACGGATGTCGAAATGAGGAGATTCCTGCGTGAGATTGCCATGTGACTACCAACCCTGTGTGAAGGAAAAGAGCGAAGAGCGGACCGGCGCGGCCCCGTCGCGCGTGCCGGTCCCGGGGAGTGTCAGCGTTTGGTCTTCGGGTCGAGCGCGTCGCGCACCGAGTCGCCGAGGAGGTTGAAGGCGACCACGAAGATCACCATGGCGAGACCCGGGAACACCATGAACGTGATGTCGTCCTGGTAGTACTTCGAGCCGTTCTGGATCATCACGCCCCAGTCAGGCGTGGGCTCCTCGAGTCCGACACCAAGGAAGGCGAGCCCCGCCTCGGCGGTGACGAACAGGGGTAGCGCGAGCGTCGCCTGGATCAGGATCGGCGTCCACAGATTCGGAAGCAGTTCCTTGAAGATGATGCGCGCCGGCGAGGCTCCCGTGACCTTGGCCGCCTCCACGAACTCCCGCTCGCGCAGGGCGAGTACTTCGCCGCGCAGAAGGCGGGCCATGGGTGCCCAGCCGAAGGCGGTCATCACCGTGATGAGGCTGGTGACGGTCAGCCAAAGCGGGATCTTGTCCTCGGGGTTGACCAGGACCGAGATCATCACCGGGAAGAAGGCGATGTAGAAGAGTGTGGAGGGGAAGGCCAGCAGAATGTCGATGATCCGGCCGACGAGGTAGTCGGTCTTGCCGCCGAGGTATCCGGCGGTGACACCGACGGTGATCCCGAGCATGGTCACCAGGATCGTCGTCACGGCTGCGATCAACAGGGAGTTGCGGATGCCGTAGAGGAGGAAGGTGAAGACGTCTCGGCCGAGTACCGGCTCGATACCGAACCAGAACTCCCCGTCGATGCCTCCGTTCGCCTTCACCGGGTAGTTGAAGTCGTTGAGCAGGCCCGGCTGGTCAAGTCCGTAGGTGTCGTACGGGTTTTTCCCGTAGGCCTTGGCGATCAGCGGCGCACAGAGGGCGATGACGAAGAAGAAGATCACCACACATGCGGCGATCACACCCGACTTGTCCCTCTTGAACCGGGCCCAGGCAAGCCGCCCCGGCGAACGGCCCTCGCCGCCCTGCTTCTTGGGCATGGAAGGGGAACCGTCGGTTTTGTCCGTCACTTCAAGAGTGGCGGCGGCGGCGGGAGTTGGCGAGGTCATGGCGCTCCAGGCCCGGAGGGGTCATCAGGATTCCGCAGGACAACCAGCACCTACGGGCTAGGCGCGACTTTCGCAAGGCGTTTCCCACGCGGTCAATGAATGTTCGGTCGCCTTGATGGGCTCTTGGGAATCTTGGTCAAGTCTTTACTTAATCAAGGACGTAGCATTGCCTTGGCGTAATCAAGCGTGATGGACAAGCTCGGGCCAATCCGGGCAAGACCGGCAATGAGTCCGATATTCGGGCACCGATGTCTCGGAATGCGTACATCCGGATGGGCTCGGACTCATACGCTCCTCATATGGGTGGGATAAATGTGCGGTTCGTGCTTTCTGCGGTGATATTGACCGGTAAGCGACTCGGAGCACGGTGAAAGCCCGGAACAGGAGGACTCCATGCGTGGAGCCACGCACGCCAAGTGGGCCGCATGCGCGGTGGCCGTCACCCTCGCGGCGACCGCCTGTGGCGGCGGCGGCGGAGACGGCGGCGGTGGCGGCGGGGACGGCTCCGGCATCGTCACCTCCTCCTGGGGCGACCCGCAGAACCCCCTCGAACCGGCGAACACGAACGAGGTCCAGGGCGGCAAGATCCTCGACATGGTCTTCCGCGGCCTCAAGCGGTACGACCCGAAGACCGGCGAGGCCAAGGACATGGTCGCCGAGTCGATCGAGTCGAAGGACGCGCAGAACTTCACGGTCAAGATCAAGGACAACTGGACCTTCAGCAACGGCGAGAAGGTCACCGCCAAGTCCTTCGTGGACGCCTGGAACTACGGCGCGAACCTGGAGAACAACCAGAAGAACGCGTACTTCTTCGGCTACATCGAGGGTTACGACAAGGTCCACCCCGAGAAGGGCGACCCGAGCGCCAAGACCCTCTCCGGGCTGAAGGTCGTCGACGGCAGGACGTTCACCGTCAAGCTCACCCAGAAGTTCTCCACCTGGCCCGACACCCTCGGCTACCCCACCTTCGCGCCCCTGCCCAAGGCGTTCTACGACGACCACGACGCCTGGCTCTCCCAGCCCGTGGGCAACGGGCCGTACACCGTGGACTCGTACACCAAGGGCTCGAAGATGTCCCTGCGCAAGTGGGACGCCTACCCCGGTCCCGACAAGGCGCGCAACGGCGGCGTGGACATGGTGGTCTACACCGACAACAACACCGCCTACACCAACCTGATGGCGGGCAACCTCGACCTCGTCGACGACGTGCCCGCGGCCCAGCTCAGGAACGCCAAGAGCGACCTCGGCGACCGGTACATCAACACCCCCGCCGGCATCATCCAGACCCTCGCCTTCCCCTTCTACGACAGCGAGTGGACCAAGCCGGGCAGGGAGAAGGTCCGCCGGGGCCTGTCCATGGCGATCAACCGCGAGCAGATCACCGAGACCATCTTCCAGAAGACGCGGACCCCCGCCACCGACTGGACCTCCCCGGTGCTCGGCGAGGACGGCGGCTACAAGGCCGGGCTCTGCGGCGACGCCTGCGAGTACGACGCCGCCAAGGCCAGGGAGCTGGTCGAGGAGGGCGGCGGCATCCCCGGCGGCCAGCTGAAGGTCACGTACAACGCGGACACCGGCTCCCACAAGGAGTGGGTCGACGCCGTCTGCAACTCCATCAACAAGGCGCTCGAGAAGGACAAGGCCTGCGTCGGCAACCCGGTGGGCACCTTCGCCGACTTCCGCAGCAAGGCCTCCCAGCAGGAGCTGGACGGCGCCTGGCGCGCGGGCTGGCAGATGGACTACCCGCTGATCCAGAACTTCCTGGAGCCGAACTACTACACCGACGCCTCGTCCAACGACGGCAAGTTCTCCGACAAGGAGTTCGACAAGCTCGTCAACGAGGCCAACGGCGAGACCGACAACGCCAAGGCCGTCGCCAAGTTCCAGGAAGCCGAGAAGATCCTCGCCCGGAAGATGCCGGCCATCCCGCTCTGGTACCAGAACGGCAGCGCGGGCTACTCCGACAAGGTCTCCGACGTCTCGCTGAACCAGTTCAGCGTGCCGGTGTACGACCAGATCAAGGTCGACTGAGAAGCCGGGAGCGGCCCCCATGGGACGTTATGTGATCCGGCGTCTGCTGCAGATGATCCCGGTCTTCTTCGGCGCCACTCTGCTGATCTTCCTGATGGTGAACGTGATGGGCGACCCCGTCGCGGGCCTGTGCGGGGACCGGAAGTGCGACCCCGCCACGGCCGTCCGGCTGAAGAAGGAGTTCGGCCTCGACAAGCCGGTCTGGCAGCAATACGCGACGTACATGGGCAACGTCTTCACCGGCGACTTCGGCACCGCCTTCAACGGCCAGAAGGTCACCGAGCTGATGGGGGCCGCCTTCCCCGTCACCATCCGGCTCACCATCGTCGCCATCGTCTTCGAGATCGTCATCGGGATCTCGCTGGGCGTGCTCACCGGGCTGCGGCGCGGGCGGCCGATCGACACCGCCGTACTGCTCCTCACCCTCGTCGTGATCTCCGTGCCCACCTTCGTCACCGGCCTCGTGCTGCAACTGCTCCTCGGCGTCCAGTGGGGCGTCATCAAACCGTCCGTCTCCAGCGAGGCGCCCTTCGACGAACTCCTGGTCCCCGGCCTCGTCCTCGCCTCGGTCTCCCTGGCATACGTGACCCGGCTGACCCGCACCTCCATCGCGGAGAACCGCCGCGCCGACTACGTCCGCACCGCCATCGCCAAGGGCCTGCCCCGCCGCCGCGTCATCACCCGGCACCTGCTGCGCAACTCCCTCATCCCCGTCGTCACCTTCATCGGCACGGACGTCGGCGCGCTGATGGGCGGCGCGATCGTCACCGAGCGGATCTTCAACATCCACGGCGTCGGCTTCCAGCTCTACCAGGGCATCCTGCGTCAGAGCACCCAGACCGTCGTCGGCTTCGTGACCGTCCTTGTCCTGGTCTTCCTGCTGGCCAACCTGATCGTCGACCTCCTGTACGCCGTACTCGACCCCAGGATCCGCTATGCCTGAACCCCATCAGCCGGAGCGCGCCATCGCGGCGACCGGCGCGGGCGGCGCGATGGACCTCGCCGCGAGCGAGGCGACCTCGCTGGAGAAGCCACAGCAGCCAGGGAAGGGCCCCGACGGCACCGGCCCCGCCGCGCCCGCGCGCAGCCTCTGGTCGGACGCCTGGCGGGACCTGCGGCACAACCCGGTCTTCCTGGTCTCGGGCCTGATCATCGTCTTCCTCGTCGTCATCTCGCTGTGGCCCTCGCTCATCGCCACCGGCAACCCGCTCGCCTGCGACCTCGCCAACGCGCAGAAGGGCTCCGCACCCGGCCACCCGTTCGGCTTCAACGAGCAGGGCTGCGACGTCTACACCCGGGTCGTGTACGGCGCGCGGGTCTCCGTCACCGTCGGCGTCTGCGCCACCCTCGGCGTCGCCCTCCTCGGCAGCGTCCTCGGCGGCCTCGCCGGGTTCTTCGGCGGCGTGTGGGACGCGATCCTCTCCCGCGTCACCGACGTCTTCTTCGCCATCCCCGTCGTCCTCGGCGGCCTGGTGCTCCTCTCCGTGGTCACCAGCTCCACCGTCTGGCCCGTGGTCGGCTTCATGGTGCTGCTCGGCTGGCCGCAGATCTCCCGCATCGCACGCGGCTCCGTCATCACCGCCAAGCAGAACGACTACGTCCAGGCGGCGCGGGCCCTCGGCGCCTCGAACTCCCGGATGCTGCTGCGCCACATCGCCCCGAACGCCGTCGCCCCCGTCATCGTCGTGGCGACCATCGCGCTGGGCACGTTCATCGCGCTGGAGGCCACGCTCTCCTACCTCGGCGTCGGCCTGAAGCCCCCGACCGTCAGCTGGGGCATCGACATCTCCGCCGCCTCCGTCTACATCCGCAACGCCCCGCACATGCTGCTCTGGCCGGCCGGCGCGCTGGCGGTCACCGTGCTCGCGTTCATCATGCTCGGCGACGCGGTGCGCGACGCCCTCGACCCGAAGCTGAGGTAGGCGCCCATGGCAACCGTGGCATCCGAGGCCGCCGCCCCCGGCGGGCACCAGCCGTCCAAGCTGCTCGAAGTGCGCGACCTGCACGTCGAGTTCCGGACCAGGGACGGCGTCGCCAAGGCCGTCAACGGCGTGGACTACGCCGTCAGCGCGGGCGAGACGCTCGCCGTGCTCGGTGAGTCGGGCTCGGGCAAGTCCGTGACCGCCCAGGCCGTCATGGGCATCCTCGACATGCCGCCGGGGCGCATCACGGCGGGCCAGATCCTCTTCCAGGGCCGCGACCTCCTCACGCTCAAGGAGGACGAGCGGCGCCAGGTCCGCGGCGCCGGCATGGCGATGATCTTCCAGGACGCGCTGTCGTCCCTGAACCCGGTCCTGAGCGTCGGCGAACAGCTCGGCGAGATGTACGTCGTCCACCGGGGCATGTCCAGGAAGGACGCCAAGGCCAAGGCCATCGAGCTGATGGACCGCGTGCGCATCCCGGCCGCCCGCGAACGCGTCGGCCAGTACCCGCACCAGTTCAGCGGCGGCATGCGCCAGCGCATCATGATCGCCATGGCGATGGCCCTCGAACCCTCCCTGATCATCGCCGACGAGCCGACCACCGCCCTCGACGTCACCGTCCAGGCGCAGGTCATGGACCTCCTCGCCGAACTCCAGCGCGAGATGAACATGGGCCTGATCCTCATCACCCACGACCTCGGCGTCGTCGCGGACGTCGCCGACACCATCGCCGTGATGTACGCGGGCCGCATCGTCGAGAAGGCCCCCGTCCACGAGATCTACCGCGCGCCCGCCCACCCGTACACCCGCGGCCTGCTGGAGTCCATCCCGCGCCTCGACCAGAAGGGCCAGGACCTCTACGCCATCAAGGGCCTGCCGCCGAACCTCATGAACATCCCGCCCGGCTGCGCCTTCCACCCCCGCTGCCCCCTGGCCCAGGACATCTGCGTCACCGAGGAGCCACCGCTCGCGCGCGTCACGTACGAAGGGCTCGTCGCGGAGCGCAGAAGCGCCTGCCACTTCTGGAAGGAGACGCTCGATGCCGCACGCTGAACCCGGGCGCGAACCTATCCTCCAGGTGCGCGGCCTGGTCAAGCACTACCCCCTGACCCAGGGCGTCCTCATCCGCAAGCAGGTCGGCGCGGTCAAGGCCGTGGACGGCGTCGACTTCGACCTCGTCCAGGGCGAGACGCTCGGCATCGTCGGGGAGTCCGGCTGCGGCAAGTCGACGGTCGCCAAGATGCTCGTCAACCTGGAGCGGCCCACCGCGGGCGAGATCCGCTACAAGGGCGAGGACATCACCAAACTCTCCGGCCGCGCCCTGAAGGCCGTACGCCGCAACATCCAGATGGTGTTCCAGGACCCCTACACCTCCCTGAACCCCCGGATGACCGTCGGCGACATCATCGGGGAGCCCTTCGAGATCCACCCCGAGGTCGCCCCCAAGGGCTCGCGGCGCCAGAAGGTCCAGGAACTCCTCGACGTGGTCGGCCTCAACCCCGAGTACATCAACCGCTACCCGCACCAGTTCTCCGGCGGCCAGCGCCAGCGCATCGGCATCGCCCGCGGCCTCGCGCTGCGCCCCGAGATCATCGTCGCCGACGAGCCGGTCTCCGCGCTCGACGTCTCCGTCCAGGCGCAGGTCATCAACCTCCTCGACCAGCTGCAGAACGAGTTCGACCTGAGCTACGTCTTCATCGCCCATGACCTGTCGATCGTGCGGCACATCTCCGACCGGGTCGGCGTCATGTACCTCGGACGGATCGTCGAGACCGGCTCCGACGAGGAGATCTACGAGCATCCGACGCACCCCTACACCCAGGCGCTGCTCTCCGCCGTGCCGGTCCCCGACCCCGAGGCGCGCGAGCACCGGGAGCGGATCATCCTCAGCGGAGACGTGCCCTCGCCCGCCAACCCGCCCTCGGGCTGCCGGTTCCGCACCCGCTGCTGGAAGGCGCGGGAGCGGTGCGCCCTGGAGGTGCCGGCGCTGGCGGTCCCCGCGGAGTTCCGTTACGAGCAGGGGCCCGCGGCACACGACTCCGCCTGCCACTTCGCCGAGGAGAAGCAGGTCGTGCCGTAGCCGGGGCCCCGCAGGACCTCTACGCGAGCCCCAGCGACCGCTTCAGGAAGCCCACTTGGAGATCGAGCAGATTCTCCGCGACCCGCTCGTGCGCCATCATGTGCGTCACGCCCGACAGGGGCAGCACCTCATGCGGACGCCCCTCGGCGAGCAGCGCCGAGGAGAGCCGCAAGGAGTGCGCCACCACCACGTTGTCGTCGGCGAGGCCGTGCACGATCAGCATCGGCCGGTGCGGCTCGGCCGCATCGACCAGACCGTCGTCCCAGACCAGCGAGTTGTGCCGGTAGGTCTGCGGGTTCCGGGTCGGATCGCCCAGATACCGCTCCTCGTAGTGCGTGTCGTACAGCCGCAGGTCCGACACCGGCGCGATGGCCACCGCCGCGTGGAACACGTCGGGGCGGCGCAGCGCGGCCATCGCCGCGAGGTAGCCGCCGTAGGACGAGCCGCGGATCGCCACCCGGTCCAGGTCCAGGGGGTACTCCCCGGTCGCCGCGAGGGAGTGCAGGGCGTCGACCTGGTCGTCGAGCGTCACCGTGAGGTCGTTCCTGATCGACTTCTCCCAGGCGGGGGAGCGCCCCGGTGTACCGCGGCCGTCCGCCACGATCACCGCGAACCCCTGATCGGCGAACCACTGTGAGGTCAGGAAGACGCCCTGCGCACACTGCACACGCTGACCGCGCGGACCGCCGTACGGATCGAGGAGTACCGGAAGTGGCCCGTCCGCCGCCTTGTACTCCGTGGGGAGCAGGACGGCGCACGGGATCCGGCGCGTGCCCCCTTCCGTGAGCGTCACGCGCGGCGTGAGCCCCGGGCGCCGGGCGTGTGAGGCGACGGTGGCGACCCGCTTGCCGTCGCGCAGCACCTGGACCCGGGCGCCGGGCCGGTCGAGGGCGGCCGAGACGAGCACGGTGAGACCGCCCGCACGCACCGCCGAGTGCACACCGGGTTCCCGCGAGAGGCGTTCCACACCCAGTTCGTTGACGCGGTAGACATGCACCTCGCCGATCTCGGGGTCGGCCGCCGCCGCACCCGCCGACGCCGAGACGAGGATGTCCTCCTCGGTCACGTCCAGGACCGCCCGGACGTGCAACTGCGCTCCGGTCAGCGGCCGTTCGCCCCAGGCGAGGACCCGCGCGCCGCCCTCGTCGACGATCCGCACCAGCTTGCCGCTGGGGGACCAGCAGGGCACTCCAGGGAAAAGTTCCAGCCAGTCGGCGTCCTCCTCGGCGTGCACCATCCGTGTCGAACCGTCCTCGGGATTGACCGCGAGGTACGACTGGCTCCGCTGGTCGCGGGATTGCACGAGCACCAGCGGGGCGCTCTCCGCCGACCAGTGCACCCGGGCGAGATAGGGGTGGCGGACGCGGTCCCACACCACCTCGGTGCGCGACCCGTCGAGACCGAGGACGAACAGCCGTACGTCGGCATTCGCCGTGCCCGCCGCCGGATAGGCGACCTTGACGGGCTCGCGGTCCGGGTGCGCGGGATCGGCGATCCACCAGCGCTCGACCGGGGCGTCGTCGACCCGCGCGACGAGCAGCCGGTCGGAGTCGGGCGACCACCAGAAGCCGCGGTGCCGCGCCATCGACTCGGCCGCGACATGCTCCGCGAGGCCGTAGGTGACCGTCTCCGCGTGGCCGGATTCCGGCTCCGCGAGCGCCCTGTCCCCCTCGCCGTCGGCGCCCGTCACGCGCAGGGCGCCGCCGGACACGTACGCGACATGACGGCCGTCGGGCGAGGGGCGCGGGTCGATCACCGGGCCCCGCGCGGGGAGCCGGCGTGTGGTGCCCGCGCGCAGCTCCGCCGTGTAGAGGCGGCCCGAAAGCGCGAACGCGGCCAGCTCCACCGCGGCGTCCGTCGCGTACTCCACGATGCCCGCGCCGCCCTGCCGGCTGCGCTCGCGCCGCGCCCGCTCCCGGGGGGAGAGCCGCTCGGCGGCGCCGCCGAGCAGCACCCCCGGATCCGCCGCCACCCGCTCGACGGCGCCGCCCGCCAGGTCAAGGACCCAGAGCGCGCCCACCGGGTCGGTGCCGGAGGACGAGCGCAGGAACACCACCCGCGACCCGTCGGGCGCGACGGTGAAGGCGCGGGGCGCGCCGAGAGTGAAGCGCTGCGTCCGCGCGTTCTCGCGCGGGAAGGAGACCCGCCGCGCCGGGCTGCCGTCGGGCATGGGGATTCCGGGGTTCTCGGTCGTCATCTCCCGACCCTATGGCGCATGCGCCCCCCTGTGCTGCCGTGCTCCGACTCATGCGTCCGCACGGATAGTTATGATCCGTAGCGCTTGGTGGGTATGAACCCGCTGGCGTCCGCACTGGGTTACGGCAACGACTTGGAGGTGACCGCCGTGGCACTCTCGATTTCGGCGGTGGTGCTGCTGGCGATCATCGTCTTCCTGCTGGTCAAGAAGTCAGGGCTGAAAGCGGGGCACGCGGTCGTCTGTACGCTGCTCGGCTTCTACCTGGCCAGCTCGTCCGTCGCGCCGACGATCAGCGAGCTGACGACGAATGTGGCGGGGATGATCGGCGACATCAAGTTCTGACCCGCACCGGCGCCCTGGCGGGCGGGTTCCGCGCGGCCTCCTGGGGCGCTCTCGCGCGGCCCTCGTAGGGTGGTCCCATGACGGAACCGCCCGCCCGGCGCCTGCTGCTCGTGCACGCGCACCCAGACGACGAGTCGATCAACAATGGCGCGACCATGGCCAAGTACGCGGCCGAGGGCGCCCATGTCACGTTGGTGACCTGCACGCTGGGCGAGGAGGGCGAGGTCATCCCGGCCGAGCTCGCCCACCTCGCCGCCGACCGCGAGGACTCCCTGGGCGCCCAGCGCATCGGGGAACTGGCCGCCGCCATGAAGGAACTGGGCGTCACCGACCACCGCTTCCTCGGCGGCACCGGCCGCTACCGCGACTCCGGGATGATGGGTCTCGAACAGAACCACCGCCCCGGAGCCTTCTGGGCGGCCGACGTCGACGAGGCGGCCGCGCACCTCGTCGAGGTGATCCGCGAGGTACGGCCGCAGGTCCTCGTCACCTACGACCCGGACGGCGGGTACGGCCACCCCGACCACATCCAGGCGCACCGCGTCGCCATGCGCGCCGCCGACCTCGCGGCCGAGCCCGCCTTCCGCGCCGACCTCGGCGAGCCGCACACCATCGGCAAGATCTACTGGAACCGCGCGCCGCGGTCCGTGGTCGAGGAGCGCTTCCGGTGGATGTCGGGCCCGCTGCGGTTCTCGCCGTTCACGACCCCCGCCGCCGTCGCGGACGTGCCGGGCGTCACGGACGACGAGCGGATCACGACGGAGATCGACGGCACCCCCTACAAGGCGGCCAAGGCGGCGGCGATGCGGGCCCACGCCACCCAGATCACGGTGAGCGAACCGCTGTTCGTCCTCTCGAACGATCTCGCCCAGCCCATCTTCGAGGTGGAGTACTACGAACTCGTGCGGGGAGAGATGTCGCGTCAGGACGGTGCCCGCGAGACGGATCTCTTCGCGGGGCTCGAAAAGGTGATGGATGTGACTGAGGTGACCGGGCTGTGAGTACGCGATCTCGAGCGTCGTCTTCGGGCTCCGCTGCGTCAGGGTCGTCTGGTTCGTCAGGGTCGTCTGGGTCGGCGTCGGCTTCGGCGTCGGATCCGGCGCCCACCGCGCCCGCGGGGAGCTTCCTCGCGCAGCCCCTGAGAGCGGGACGAGTCGCCGCGTACGCCGGTCTCTTCGTGCTCGGCGCCGTCGTGGGCGCGGCGGGCGCGCTCGTCCAAGGCGGGTTCTTCCCCGCCGGGTTGCTGCTCGCCCTCCTCGGCGCCGCCGGTGTCTTCTACGGCGGGGCGCGGGCCGTCGGCACCGGGGCGGGGGCCGTCGCGCCCGCCGTCGGGTGGCTGGTCGCCGTCATGCTGCTCACCGCCACCAGACCCGAAGGGGACTTCCTCTTCGAGGCGGGTCCGGGCTCGTACGGCTTCCTGGCCGGCGGCATGGTGGTGGCTGTGATGTGTGCCACCCTCGGCCGGCGGCCGCAACCGGGCGGGCCCGCCGCCCGACTTGGCAAGTGACGTACCACTTCGGCCCGCGTCCCGCACGGGTTTGACGCCGGTCACAGGAAGAGCGCCGACGGCGGCCAGTATGGTGGTGCGGCCGCCGAGCCTCCCCAACCTCCGGCCGGGGGGGACCCCGGATGAGGTCGAGACGGGCGGCGGAGTCAACCAGGAGAACCTGCCTTGAGTCGTGAAACTGACAGTTCGTCCCCCGGGCCCCAGGGGCGCGGCGGAGCCGCATACCCCTCGGGGACGCCGCCCTACGGCTCCCCGGCACAGGGCGCAGCCGCCGACGGCGGCGCGGACGGCCGGCGGCGGCAGGCCGCCGACGAGCGGCCCGAAGAGCCCGAGACCCAGACCACGCTGACCACCCGGATCCGGATCAACATCCCCGGTTCGCGGCCCATCCCGCCGGTCGTCATGCGTACGCCCGTCGGCGACGAGGGCGGCTCGCGCGGCGACGCGGGCGGTGGCTCGCGCGGCGACGCCTCGTACGAGGGCGACGAGAGCCGCCGTGACGCCAGCGCGCCGGGGGCTCCCGGCGCGGGGGACGCGGGCGCCGCGAGGGGGGACGCTTCCGGCGGGGACCTTTCTGGCGGTTCCGGTTCGGGTGCGGGGTCCGCACCCGGTGAGGGCGGCGCGGGCGGTTCCGGCGCGGCCGGCGAGAAGACGAGCGACTGGTTCGCGCCGCGCAAGCCCGCGCGGGGCGAGAGCGGTGCGCCGGGCGAGGCGACGGGCGGCGTACCGGGCGCGGGCGGGGCGCCGGTCAACGGCGGCCCCTCGGCGACCGGTTCGGGCGGCTCGGGTGGCCCGGGAGCCCCTGGCGGCCCCGGCGGCCCCAGCACCGGCATGAACGGCCCCGGCGGCCCCGGCACCGGCCCCTACGACGTGTCCGGCGCCGTCGCGTCGGGCCCCCTCGGCTCGGGGACCCCGCAGGGCGGCGACCTGCCGTACTTCTCCTCGGGCCCGGGCACCGGCGGCCCCCAGGACTCCCGTGGCCCCGCGGGCCCGACCGGCGGCCCCGTCACCGGCGACAGCCCGCTGACGCCGCCCACGCCCGGCCCGCGCCCCACGGCACCCGGCCCCGGCGGCCCGGGCG
>NZ_WMBF01000180.1:0-12380 GCF_019400875.1 Streptomyces anatolicus
GCCCGCCGCCACGGCCAGGGCGGTCACGAAGATCGTCACGGCGAGCGCCGGCCCCGGATGACAAGAGCGCAGCAGCGCCGGAACGCGGCGTGTCGTACGGGAGGGAACTCCAGATGGGTGGAGAGACACGTGGGAAAGGTAATCAGTGCCGACCGTGCGGGAGGCATTACCGGCATGCGTGTCCCCGTGATCGTTGACCATGTCGTCCCCCTGTCCGCCGCGCCGGTCCGGACCTCCGCGCCCGCCACGGCGACCACGATCGCCGCCGTCCACACCGCGCTGCCCCCGCACCGTTACACCCAGGACGACCTCGTCGAGCCGATCGGGGACCTGTGCCTGCCCCCGGGGGCGGACCGTGCCCTCCTGCGCCGTCTGCACGCATCCGCCGGAGTACGCACGCGTCATCTCGCCCTGCCGATCGAGGCGCACGCCGGCCTCGGCGACTTCGGGCAGAGCAACGACGCGTGGCTGAAGGTGGGTCTCGAGCTGGGCGAGGAGGCCCTTACCGGCGCGCTGACGAGGGCAGGCCTGGACGCGGCGGACGTCGATCTGCTGGTGTGCGCCTCCATCACCGGCATCGCCGCTCCGTCGCTCGACGCCCGGCTGGCCGGGCGCATAGGGCTGCGGCCCGACATCAAAAGACTCCCTGTCTTCGGCCTGGGCTGCGCGGCGGGGGCCGCCGGCCTCGCCCGGGTCCACGACTACCTGTGCGGGCACCCCGACGACACCGCTGTGCTGCTCACCGTCGAACTGTGCTCGCTGACGCTCCAGCAGCGCGACGACTCCCGCGCCAACCTTGTCGCGGGCGCCCTGTTCGGCGACGGTGCGGCAGCGCTCGTCGCACGCGGCAGTGCAACTGGCGGCGGCACAACCCACGGCGGCACGGAACCGGAGGCAGCCGGGCCCTCCGTCGTCGCCACCCGCAGCCGCCTGTACCCGGACACCGAACAGCTTCTGGGATGGGACATCGGCGCCTGCGGATTCCGCGTCGTGATCGACGCCGCGGTCCCCGGCGTCGTGCGGGACCACCTCGGCAGGCACCTGCGTGCCTTCCTGGCCGAACACGGCCTCACCGTCGACGACATCGGGACCTGGGTATGTCACCCGGGAGGCCCCAGGATCCTCTCCGCGCTCACCGACGCCCTCGGCCTGCCCGACGATGCCCTCGACCCCACGTGGCGCTCCCTGGCGTCGGTGGGGAACATGTCCTCCGTCTCCGTACTGCACATCCTGGAGAACATCCGGGAGTCCCGTCGGCCCGAGCCCGGCACGTGGGGGCTGCTTCTGGCGATGGGCCCGGGATTCTGTTCCGAACTCGTCCTGTTGCGCTGGTGAGTGATGCCCATGACCTGGTTCACGCTTCTCGTACTCGCCGTCGCCGTTGAACGCCTCGTCGAACTGGTCGTCGCCCGACGCAACGCGGCACGCGCCTTCACCAGGGGCGGTGTGGAGCACGGGCAGGGCCATTACCCGGCCATGGTCGTCCTGCACCTAAGCCTGCTCGTGTGCTGCCTGCTCGAACCGGCGCTCGCCGACCGGCCGTTCCTGCCCGCCCTGGGGTGGCCCATGCTGGCGCTCGTCCTCCTGGCGCAGACCCTGCGCTGGTGGTGCGTCACCACGCTCGGGCCGTACTGGAACACCCGGGTGATCGTCGTTCCCGGCGCACACCTGGTCGGTGCCGGGCCCTATCGCTTCCTGCGCCACCCCAACTACGTCGCGGTCGTCATGGAGATCGCCGCCCTGCCGCTGGTGCACTCCGCGTGGCTGACCGCGGCGGTGTTCTCCGTCGCCAACGCGGTGCTGCTCACCGTGCGCATCCGTTGCGAGAACACGGCCCTCGGCCAAGCGGTGCCCGCGTGAGCGGCGGCCACGACCTGCTGATCGCCGGAGGCGGACCCGCCGGCCTCGCCACCGCCCTGCACGCCGCACGCGCCGGCCTCGACACCGTCATCGCCGAGCCACGCCCGGTCCCGGTCGACAAGGCGTGCGGCGAGGGGCTGATGCCCAGCGCCGTGCGGGCCCTCACCGCCCTCGGTCTTGAGGTCCCCGGCCACCCCCTCACCGGCATCCGCTACATCCAAGGGTCCCGCCAGGTGCAGGCCGCTTTCCGGCACGGCCCCGGCCTCGGTGTGCGCCGCACCGGCCTGCACAGCGCCCTGCACCGGGCCGTCCTGGACGCGGGGGTGCCCGTACTGCCTCTGCGGGTGGAGGAAGTACGACAGGACACCACAGGTGTGACCGTCCCCGGCACAGGCCTGCGCGCCCGGTGGCTGGTCGCCGCGGACGGCCTCCACTCGCCCGTACGCCGCTCCCTCGGGCTGGGGATGAAGCCCCGGGGAACACCCCGGTACGGACTGCGCCGGCATTACGCGGTGCCCCCCTGGTCGCCTTACGTCGAGGTGCACTGGGGAGCGCACGCGGAGGCGTACGTGACCCCGCTCGGCCCGGGACTCGTCGGCGTCGCCCTGCTGACGACCCGGCGAGCCCCCTTCGCCACTCAGCTGGAGAGCTTCCCCGAACTGGCGGCGCGCCTCGTCCCGGAGGCGGCCGTCACGGCGGTGCGAGGCGCGGGGCCGCTGCGTCAGAGAGCCCGCACCCGCGCCCACGGGCGGGTACTGCTGGTCGGCGACGCCGCCGGATACATCGACGCGCTGACCGGCGAGGGTGTCTCCCTCGCCCTCGCCGGCGCCGAAGCACTGGTCGCCAACCTGCGCCGAGGCACACCCCACCGCTACGAGAGTGACTGGAGCCGGGCGACGCGCCGCCACCGGCTCCTGACCGACCTCCTGATCAGGGCCCGCCAACAACCCATGCTCGCCCCACACATCATGCCTACGGCCGCACGCCTGCCACGCCTGTTCACCGCAGCGGTGAACGCACTGGCATGAGACTTCACCGAGGTCCCGCGAGGTCATCGATTCAGTACGGCCTTCATCACTGCTTTGGCGACAGGCGCGGCAAGCCGGCCGCCGCCGATCTCGGATGCGGAGATGTCCATGTCCTTGGGGTCGACGAATACGGCGACGGCGACAGGTGAGGAGCCGTCGCTCTGTTTCGCGTACGAGACGAACCAGGCGTAGGGGCGTTCGTCGCGGACATCGACGCCGTGCTCGGCGGTTCCCGGTTTTCCGCCGACGGTCATTCCGGGTATTTGGGCCTGGCCGGCGGTGCCCTCGAGGACGGTGTGTTCCATCATGTCCTGCACCTTTTGGGCGGTGTTCTCCGAGACGGCCTGGGCGTGGGGCTCAGGCTCGGCTTTCTCCAGCTCGTTCAGGTCCGGCCCGATGATCCGTTCGACCAGGTAGGGCTTCATCACCTTGCCGTTGTTGGCGATACCGGCGGTGACCATGGCCATCTGCAGGGGCGTGCTGCTCAGGCTGCCCTGGCCGATGCCGGTGAGTGCGGTCTGCGGCTTGTCGAGCCGGTCGGGATACGTTCCCGCCGCGCTGCGCACGGGGACGAAGTGCTCCTGATTGAAGCCGAACTTCTCGGCGGTCTCGCGCATGCGGTCGTTGCCGGTGCGCAGCGCGGCGTCCAGGAACACGTTGTTGCAGGACCACTGCAGGGCCGTCTTCATCGACACCTTGTCGCACTGGGCATCGGGTACGACGTTGCCGACCGTCCTGTTGCTCTGTGGCAGCCGGTAGGGGGACGGGACACCGGAAGGGGCCTCGGTGTCGGCGACCGTGCCGTGTTCGAGGGCCGCGGCCGCGGTCAGGATCTTGAAGGTGGAGCCGGGCGGGTAGCGCTCCCGGATCGCCCGGTTGCTCAGGGGCTTGTCCTCGTCCTTGTCGAGCCGGGTGAACCTCTTCCCGTCCTTGGCCGAGTCACCGGCGAAGGCGGAAGGGTCGTAGGACGGGGTGCTCGCCATGGCCAGGATCTTGCCGCTGCGGGGATCGAGGGCGACGACCGCGCCCTTGGCCTTCGGGCCGAGCCCTGTGAGCCCTTCGTAAGCGGCCTTCTGCGCCTTGGGGTTGATGGTGGTGACGATGTCGCCACCGGCGGGCTTCTTCCCTGTCAGCGCGTCGAAGGCGTTGTTCCGGAGGCGGGGATCGCGGCCGCTGAGGATGTCACGGTGGACGCCTTCGAGCATGGTGGCGCCCTGGGCCTGGGAGAGGTAGCCGGTGATGGGCGCGTACATGGCTCCGTCGGTGTAGACGCGTTTGTAGCGGAGGTCGGAACCCGGGTTCGGCTCGGAGCCGGTGATGGGCCGTCCGCCGACGATGATGTCGCCGCGAGGGCGGCTGAACGCCTCGATGAGGTTCCGCCGGTTCTCGGGCCGCTCGGCCAGCTCGTGGGCGGTGACGAACTGGATCCAGGTCGCCCTGATGAGTATGGCGAGTGCCGTCATCCCGCAGAGGACGGCGACGTGCCGCAGTGTCTTGTTGGTCATGTTCGCCTTACGAGCAGCGGTGCTGTGGGGGCCGGGGTGCCGTGACGGCGCATCAGGCGGGGTCCCGCGGGACTGCTTCGAGCAGGTGGCGGGCGACAGGCACCGCGGATTTCCCTCCGGTCACGCCGCCTTCGACCACGACGGCCACGGCCACGTTGCCGCGGGTGGTGACGACCCATCCGTTGTTGGGGGCGTCCTCGCTGACCTCGGCGGTGCCGGTCTTGGCGCCGACGTTTCCGGGCAGGTCCTTGAGTCCTCGGGCCGTGCCGTCGGTGACCGTGGACCGCATCAGGGAGCGAAGTTGGGCACGCACCTTCTGGGGCAGCGGGGTGGTTGTGGTCGTGTCCTTCTTGGTGGTGGTGATGGTGGGCTGGTGGAAGGAGCCGGAGGCGGCGGTCGCGGCGACGGAGGCCATGGTCAGCGGATTGCCCAGGACCCGGCCCTGCCCGATCATCGAGGCGGCCTTCTCCGTCTGGTCGCCGGGGCCCGGGACGGCGCCGTCGAAGGTGGGAATGCCCACGCTCCACTTCTGGCCGATGCCGAAGTAGGTGCGGGCGACGTCGCCCAGTTCGTTGTCGCCGACCTTGGTACGCAGGCTGATGAACCCGGTGTTGCAGGACTCGGTGAAGTTCTTGCGGAAGCTGGCGCCGGGGAACTCGGAAGTCTCGACGTTGTGGAACTGCTTGCCGACGGTGAGGTACTTGGGGCAGTCGACGGTGTCCTGTGGCGCGACGGCGTTCTTGAGCAGAAGCGCGCTGGTGGTGACGATCTTCCAGGTGGAGCCGGGGGCGTAGGTCCCGGAGAGGGCGCGGTTGAAGCCCGAAGCGGGAGAGTTGGCCACGGCGAGGATCTCGCCGTCGTCGATGCGCAGGGCGACGAGCGCGGCGTCCTTCCCGTCGGCTCCGGCGCCCAGGGCCCGGTCGGCGGCCGTCTGCCAGGCAGGGTCGAGGGTGGTGCGGACGGGCCGCCTGCTGGGCGGGGCAGATCGGCTGCCGAAGGTCACCTCAGTGGCGCTCACCGCGCCGGTCGTCCGGTCGATGAGCTCGATCGCCCCGCGCGGACCCCCCTCACCGGCCTGGGCGAGCTGGGTGAGCAGAGGCTTGAGGGACGGGCTGGTGTCCGCGGAGAGGGGGTCGCCGTTGCGGTCGGTGACCTGACGGTCGGCGGTGTCCTCCCGCTTGAGCCGGAACTTGTCGATGCTGCTCAGCCTCGGATGGACCAGCGGCAGGGACCAGGCGACCTTCCAGGAGCCGTCGTCCTGTCGGCGCACCGTGACATTGGAGTCGTAGGACCAGGTGCCCAGGCCCGTGACCGGCATCTTCGCCGCGAAGGGGACGGTGACGGTGCCGTCCTTCGCCGCGCGCGCCCGGCCTGCGGTCAGGTCCGGCTTGCTGATGTCCAGGCCGGTGGTGAAGCCGCGCAGAACGTCGCGCGCCCGGTCCGGTCTTGTGGTGCGGGCCCCCGCTTGCTCGGTGCGCCCCGCCGCCCAGTCGGCCAGGAACGCCCGGGCTTGGGAAACAGCCTCCGGGGCGGCATCCGGTTTGCCGGGGGCGAACGGCCCCCATTCGGTCGCGTACGTGCCGCCCGCGGCCACGGCGCAGGCGACGGCTGCCGCTATGGCGGGACGTATGAGACGGGAGCGCCCGCGGCGCGGGGTCTGTACGAGTTCGGTCTCAGGCATCTCGGGTCCTTGTGCGTCGAGGGAACAGCTGCCTGGGGTGGGGCACGGCCGCGAGGACGCAGGCGCCCCAACCAGCCGCGAGCACCAGGAACAGCGCTGACATGTGAGGAGGGGGAGGCATGGCCCAACAGGAGCACCAGGCGGTCCGGCATGTCCAATATGTGAATCGATCGCACAGCGATACTGATTCGATATCATTGCTGCTTGTGGACCTCATCGGGCATGTTCGGTGCTTCGTCGCTGTTGCAGAAGAAAGACATTTCGGCCGCGCCGCAGCGCGTCTGGGCATGGCCCAGCCGCCGCTTTCCCAACGCATTCAGCGCCTGGAGAGAGAGCTGGGCGTCCACCTGTTCGAGCGCAGCAGCCGCCAGGTCACCATCACCCGGAGCGGCACGCTTCTCCTCGAAGATGCGCGCGCGCTGCTCGCCCGAGCCGAGGCACTCCTGGTCGGCGCGGCCAGGATCAGGGACGGCCGCAGCGGCCTCCTGCGGGCAGCCGTGCCGTCCGACCTCGCCGGGGAGACCGTCGCGGCGATCCTGGCCGAACTGCAGCACGGCCATCCCGGACTCGAGCTGGAACTCCACGAGCTGTCCACCGCCGAGCAACTCGCCCGCCTCGCCTCCCACGACCTGGACGCGGGGCTGATCCACCACCCCTGCGACGTGACCGGACTGGACCTGGGCCCGGTCCTGCGCCGTGAGCTCGGCGTGCTGCTGCCGCGCGACTCCGCGCCTGCCACCCATGACGAAGTGCCGCTCCCCGCCCTCACGGGGTACGGCCTGGTGCTCTTCCCGCGTGCCGACGCCCCGGCGCTCTACGACGACCTGCTCACCACCTGCGCGCGCAACGGCTACACCCCCGATGTCGTCCGGCACGGCCAAGGAGACAGCTTCGTACGCGGACTGATCCTCTCCGCGCGTGCGGTCACCTTCATCCCACAGGACCGCGCCCCCGCACTCGACTCACCCGACTCCGCCGTCGTCTGGCGCCCCCTGGCAGGCGCCCCACTCGCCTGGCGCTACTCGGTAGCCTGGCCGCATGGCCGCAAGGACGCCGCTGCCAGCGCCTTCGCCGACGCCACTCCCCGCGCGCTGCACAGCACCGCCGGAGTGACCGCCGAACCGTCCCCGCGCCCGCTCCACCTGCGCCCGGCCTCGGAGTTCTCGCTGTGAACCACGCCCTGCAACGCATCCGCGCCGCGTTCGACGACGCCGGCGCCACCGGCTGGCTGCACGCCGTCGACATCGACAGCGGCGCGGAGATCGACGCACACGCCGACCGGACCGTCGTGACCGCCAGCGTCCACAAGCTCTGCCTGCTCCTCGCCCTCCACCAGCAGGCCGAACAGGGAGTGCTCGACCTGACCGAACGCGTCGAATGCGCACCCGGCGGCCGGGCCACCGGGCCTACCGGTATCGCCGCCATGCTCGATCCCGTCCGGATCTCCCTGCGGGACGCCGCCTACCTCATGATGGCCGTCAGCGACAACGCCGCCGCCGAAGTCCTTCTGGAACACATCGGCCTCGACGCCGTCAACGCCGCCACCGACCGGCTCGGCCTCACCCGCACCCGCGCGGTGCACAGCTTCGCCCAGATGCAGGCCACCCTCCGGGAGGACGCCGGTCCGGCCGGCGCGGCCGCCTTGACCGACCCCCACGTCATCGCCCGCCTGCGCGCACTGGATCCCGCCGCCACCAACCACAGCACTCCTCGCGACATGACCCGGCTCCTTGCCTCCGTCTGGCGCGACGAAGCGTGCGGCCCGGAAGGCTGCGCCGCGATCCGACGCCTCCTCGGCCTTCAGGTCTGGCCCCACCGCATGGCCTCCGGTTTTCCCTTCGACGATGTCCATGTAGCGGGAAAGACCGGCACCCTGCCCACCGTCCGCAACGAGGTCGGCGTCATCGAATACCCCGACGGCGGCCGATACGCCATCGCGGTCTTCACCCGCGCCGCCAACCCCGCGGCCACCCTCCCCGCCGTCGACGCCGTGATCGGCACCACCGCACGCATCGCCGTGGACGCCCTGCGTGCCCAACAACCTGGTGATTACCGGCGCACCCTGCAGTAACCGGATGTTTCAATTCCGTGGACATATCTGCCGTCAGCGCGGGGTAACCAAGCTTTCGACACCTACCCCTCTTCGAATCGCGAGGGCAGGGCATGGACAGCACCATTGCTGCGGCACTCATTGCTGGGGGCATGGCTCTCGTGGTGTTCTACTTGGGAAAGCGTAAAGAGGTGATCACGGAGCGCCTGAAAGACAGGCAGAAGCGCGAAGGTGAGGAGGAAGCGAAGAGAAGTAAGTACAACAACACGCTTGTCGACCACATGTGCACTATTCGAAATGCGTCACGCGATCACATCGCGGGCTTTATGTACATTCAGTTGCAAATCGAGAGTGCGGGTGACGGTCCAAGTCAGGAAGAGGTGCGGAGTATATTCACCGCCGTGCGTGGCACCATTTCGGTGCACACAGATGTTGCCCTGGAAGTAGGCCTGACCTTCCCGGCCGTCCGTGACGCATGGTTTCGCTTCGATGGCCTCCGGACGCAATATATGGAGGGGGTCGACGGTTACACATGTGATCGCAACTCCCGGCTCCCTGGCGAATTGCAACTTCTGCTTGATGAAGTGACAGCGGCGCGTAAGGATCTCGTGGAAGAGATGAAAGTTGCCGCCAAAAGGCTGGGCCGTTCGCTTCTCGTACGGGATGCCGATCTCGACGATCAAGGTGCATCTTGATAAGCGAGCTGCTACTTCCTGTGGTTGTCATGGTAGCGACAGCGTTCTATACGTTTATGTTGTATAGAATGAATCGAAAGAAGGCGTCCAAGGCATCTGCTACGCTCTTCGCCGGCATGCTGAAAGTACGCTCCCTCGGGGCCCCTCATGCTCTGTCGCTAGTCGCGCTTGCAGCAGAATGTGTGACCGAAAGCACGCGTAACGTGCGCAAGTTCGTTGACGTGTTGCCTGAGATGGAGAATCCCGCAGGCCCCCATGTGCTGATGTTGTATTACAAGCACAAGCCAGAAATTCGCGACATTCGCAAGAGTTGGACTGAGGCGGCCAACAGTTTGGGCTCGCATTTCCCTGACGTAGAAGTTGCCTGGCGTGATTGGGTTGCTGCTTACGGTGACATGACGAGGCTCGATCCTGGCGCAAGCCAAGAGGATGCGCAGCGCATTCTCGGCGAACTGATGGCGGCCAAAGGCCGTCTCATTCGTTCCTTATCAAATATTGTGCTATTAATATGCCTTCTTGAGTCCTGACTGGTCGAAAACCCATCTACCAGGGGCTTCACCTCTGTGTCAGGCCAACTGGCAAGCTGCCGAACCACTCATGCTCACCGGCCCGGTGGAGGCAGCCGGCGGCGACCTCAGGCGGAGATGCGGGCTAATGGGTAGAATTCTGGCATGGGGAAGCGGCCTGTGGCGCCGACTGCGCCCGAACTCGTGCTGGAGACCGACACCGGCTCCACGGTGATGAGTCCGAGCCGGGACTATCACGTGGGCCGCGACCCGCTGAGCGACATCGTCATCGACGACGCCCGCGTCTCGTGGCATCACGCCGTCCTCCACGCCGAGCTCGATCACTGGACCATCGAGGACGAGCACAGCACCAACGGAACGTATGCCGACGGGCGGCGCGTCGAGGAGGGGGAAATCGGGCCGGGCAGCGTCATCCGCTTCGGCAGCGTCACCGACGGCCCGCGCGCCGTGGTCGTCGGCCGCACTCCGCCCGAACCCCGCGCTCCCGAACGCCCCTCCTCCGTCAGCACGCCCTCGGCCACCGGCACCTTCCGGCAGCCGACGACCGTGCGCCCGCTGCCCACCCGCACCATCCGCATCGGCCGCGCCGACGACAACGACGTGGTCATCGACGACCTGGTCGTCTCCCGCCGGCATGCCGAACTGAGGGTCCTCCCGGACGGTACGTACGAGATCGTCGACCTCGGCAGCCACAACGGCACCTACCTCAACGGCCAGCCGGTGGACCGCGCCCCTCTGGCGCCGGGGGACATCGTCGGCGTCGGCCACCGCGCGTACTGCCTCGTCGGCGACCAACTGCAGGAGTACGTCGACACGGGCGAGGTGTCTCTCGACGTCCAGGGCCTGACGGTCACCGTCGACCGGGGCCGCAGGACACTCCTCGACCAGGTCTCGTTCCCCGTCGGCGAGAAGTGCCTGCTGGCCGTTGTCGGACCCAGCGGCGCGGGAAAGTCCACCCTGCTCAACGCCCTCACCGGGCTGCGCCCCGCGGACGGCGGCACCGTCCTCTACGACGGCCGCGACCTCTACCGCGACTACGCGGAGCTGCGCCAGCGCATCGGCCTCGTACCACAGGACGACATCCTGCACGCCCAGCTGACCGTGCGCCGCGCCCTCGGCTACGCCGCCGAACTCCGCTTCCCCCAGGACACCGAGCGGGCGGAACGCCGGGCCAGAGTCGATGAGGTCATCCGCGAACTCGGCCTGGAACAACGCGCCGACCAGCCCATCCACAGCCTCTCCGGCGGCCAGCGCAAACGCGTGAGCGTCGCACTCGAACTGCTCACCAAGCCCTCGCTGCTCTTCCTCGACGAGCCCACGTCCGGGCTCGACCCCGGTATGGACCGCTCGGTGATGCACATGCTGCGCGGCCTCGCCGACGACGGCCGCACGGTCATCGTCGTCACGCACAGCGTGCTCAGCCTCGACGTGTGCGACCGGCTCCTCGTCCTCGCCGCGGGCGGGAAGATCGCCTATTACGGGCCGCCGCGGGACGCGCTGCCGTTCTTCGGCTTCCCGCAGTGGCCGGAGGCGTTCGAGGCCTTCGAAGGCGACCGCGACCGGGACTGGGCACGGGACTACCACCTCTCTCCGCTGCACCAGCGCTACATCGTCAACTCCTCCGCGCAGCCGTACCTGACGTCCCTCCCGCAGGACGGCACGGCCACCCCCGGCTCCTTCGCGCCGCCGCCGAAGCCGCAGAGCTGGGGATCCCAACTGCGCACGCTGGTGCGGCGGTACGCGGCCGCGCTCGGCGCGGACCGCACGTTCCTCGCCATCATGATCGCCCTGCCGTTCGTGATGGGCGCCATGGCCCGCGCGCTGGCCGGAAGCCGGCTCACACAGGAGACGGCGATGAACGCGCTGCTCATCCTCTGCGTCGGTGGAGTCCTGACCGGTGCCGCCAACGCGGTGCGCGAACTGGTCAAGGAACGCGTCATCTACCGGCGGGAACGGGCGGTGGGGCTCTCCAGATCGGCGTATCTGATGTCCAAGGTCGTCGTCCTCGGCACGGTCACGGTGCTCCAGGCCGTCGTGCTGACCCTCGTCGCTCTCCTCGGCGTCGACCTCAACGCGCCCGGCGGCGACGGGGTGTTGCTGCCACCGCTGGTGGAAGTCACCCTCGCGGTGGCCCTGCTGGCGTTCACCGCCATGATGCTGGGCCTGCTCGTATCGGCGCTGGTGCGCAAGGAAGAGGTGACGATGCCGCTGCTCGTCTTCCTCGCCATCGTCCAGGTGGTCTTCTGCGGCGCACTCCTCAAGCTGAACGGTGTGCCCGGCGTCGAACAACTGGCGTGGCTGGTGCCCTCGCGCTGGGCGCTGGGCGCCATGGCGGGCACCATCGGCCTCGGCAGGATCGTCCCGGGCGAACTGACCACCGACCCGCTGTTCCGGCACTCCGCGGGTGTCTGGCTGCTCAACATGGGGATGCTGGTGGTCCTGTCGGCCGTCTTCGGATATGTGGTCGCCAGGCTGCTGCGCCGCCATGAACCCGCCGTGATGCGGAAGTAGGAGCGCCGGCGATGACCACCGCGGACTTCCGCCCCACCCATGTGGTTCCCCAGGACGGACTGCCCGCCTGGGAGGCGCCCGACGTGGAGCGTCCGACGACCCCCCTCGACGCGCTGCTGCCCGTGCAGCTGGTCGACCGGCTCGGCGACTGGGGCCGGATCGTGTGCGCCAACGGCTGGTCGGCATGGGTCGACGGCCGGCTCCTGCTCGCCGTGCCGCGCGATCCACCGGGCGCGAGCGGCCCCCTGACCCGCACGGCGGACCCGCGTCCGCTGTTGACCAGGACCGAGGACGCCCTCGGCCGCTACCGGAGTGCGGTGGAGGACCTGGCGGGCGGCGGCGACGGGGAGTCCTTCCGGCGCGGGACGCACGGGCTGCGGGTGGGCGTGGTCGTCGAGGGCGAATCGTTGTGGCTCTACGACGCCGACCACGAGCGGTGGGTGTACTGCGACGGAACGCGGCTCAATACGTACGCGGCGACGGAAGGGCCCGCCACCGAGGGGCACGGCGATGACCACGAGGC
>NZ_WMBF01000181.1:0-12369 GCF_019400875.1 Streptomyces anatolicus
CTACCGGGCCCCCCGCACCCCCCGCGAGGAGACCCTGGCCGCGCTCTTCGCCGAGGTGCTCGGCGTGGACCGGGTCGGCATCGACGACGGCTTCTTCGAGCTCGGCGGGCACTCCCTGCTCGCCACCCGGCTGATCAGCCGCGCCCGAGCCGAACTGGCGATAGAGATACCCATCCGCAAGATCTTCGACCTGCCGACAGTGGCCGCGCTCGCCGCGTGGACGGCGGAATCGGCTGCTCCGCGCCGACCCGGCCTGCGCAAGATGTTCGTAGAGGAGTAACAGCGATGATTCCGCTTTCAGCCGCACAACGCCGCATGTGGATTCTGCACCAGATGGAGGGCGGGTCGGAGAACTGGAACATGCCGGCGGCCATCCGGCTGACCGGATCCCTGGACCAGGCGGCCCTCACCGCGGCGATCCGCGACGTGGTCGACCGCCACGAGATCCTGCGCACGGTCTACGCGACGAACGAGGACGGGGAACTCCACCAGCGGATCCTGCCGACGGCTCGGGCCACGCCGGAGGTGGCGGTGGTCGAGGTCGCGCCCGAGGACGTGTCCGGCGCGGTCGACAAGGCCATCGCCTACCGCTTCGACCTGGCGGCCGAACCCCCGGTGCAGGTGCGCCTGTTCCGCTGCTCTCCCGAGGAACACGTGCTCGTCCTGGTCATCCACCACATCGCCACGGACGGCAGCTCGGGCGCGCCGCTGGCACGGGACCTCGCCGCGGCCTACACCGCCCGCAGGGAGGGCCGGGCCCCGCGGTGGGAGCCGCTGCCCGTGCAGTACAAGGACTACACGATGTGGCAGCGCGAGGTGCTCGGCGACGCCTCGGACCCGGACAGTCTCGCCGCGACGCAGATCGCGTACTGGCGCGAGGAACTGGCCGGGGTGCCGCAGCCGTTGGACCTGCCGCTGGACCGCCCGCGGCCCGCGGAGACGAAGGGGCGCGGCGCCACCGTGGGTCTCGTCGTGGAGCCGGAGGTGGCGGCCGGGCTGCAGAAGGTGGCCGACGGGCGTGGCTCGACCATGTCGATGGTCCTGCACGCCGGGCTCGCGGTGCTGCTGCGCAAGCTCGGTGGCGGGGACGACGTGACGATCGGCAGCTCGATCGCCGGGCGGACCGACGAGGCGCTGAACGATCTGGTCGGGTTCTTCGTCAACACCCAGGTGCTCCGGGTGAACCTCTCCGGTGACCCCGCGTTCACTGATCTGCTCGCCCAGGTGCGGGACAAGGCGCTTGCGGCCTACGAACACCAGGACGTTCCCTTCGACATGCTGGTCGAGGCGATCAACCCCGAACGCTCGGCGGCGTACCAGCCGCTGTTCCAGGTGATGCTCGGCCTGCAGAACTACGAGCGGCCGGAGCTGGAACTGCCCGGGCTCACCCTGGCGGTCGAGCCGGCCACCGCGTCGGCCTCCAAGGTCGACCTCTTCTTCAATCTGGTCGCCGACGACGCCGGGGCGCTGCGGGGCGACATCCTCTACGCGACCGACCTGTTCGACCGGGAGACGGTCGAGGCTATCGCCGCGCGGTTCGTGCGCGTTCTGGAGCAGGTGGCCGCCGACCCGGACATGTGCGTCGGGGACGTCGACGTGCTGCTGGCGGGGGAGTGGCAGCGGATGGTGGCCGAGGTGAACGACACCGCCGAGCCCTCCCTGGAGGGCGGTCTTGTCGCGGAGGTGCGCGGGCAGGCGCAGGCGACACCGGAGGCGGTCGCCGTCATCGGCGACGACGAGTCGGTCACCTGCCGGGAGCTGGACACGCGGTCGAACAGGCTGGCTCACTGGCTGGTCGGCCAGGGGGTGCGGGCGGAGTCGCGGGTCGCCGTGTGCCTGCCCCGGTCGGTGGACCTGGTCGTGGCGCTGCTGGCGGTGCTGAAGGCCGGGGGAGCCTGCGTTCCGGTGGATCCGGACGACCCGCGTGCCCGGATCGACCGCATCCTCGAGCACGCGGAGCCGATGCTCGTGCTGGACGTCGACGCGCTGGCCGGGACGGACACGGCGGGGTACCCGGACACGGCGCCGGAGGTGGCCGTCCGGCCCGAGAACACCCAGTACGTCAGCTATACGACGGAGTCGACGGACGAGCCGAGGGGCGTGGCCGTCCCGCGCGGCGCGGTGGCCAACTACCTGGCCACGATGCGGCGCCGGTTCCCGCTGTCGCCCGAGGACCGGATGCTGTTCGCCACCACCGTGGCGCTCGACATGTCCGTCACCGAGCTGTATCTGCCGCTCATCACCGGCGCGACCATGGTGGTCGCGGGCGGCGGGACCGTCGACGACATGTCGGCCGTGGCGGAGCTGCTGCGCCGCCACGAGGTCACGGTGGTGCAGGCCACGCCCGGCTTCTGGCAGACGCTGTCGATGCGTGAGCCGCACGCCGCGAACGGTCTGCGGATCATCGTCGGCGGGGAGACGCTGCCGGCGCGGCTCGCCAGGATCCTGGCGAAGCAGGCCGCCGAGGTGTTCCACATGTACGGCCCGACCGAGACGACGACGTGGTGCACCGAGGCGCGCGTACGGGTGGGGGCGGGGGCGCCGATCGGGCTGCCCGTCGGGAACACCCGGGTCTACGTGCTCGACGGACGGCTGCGTCCGGTGCCGCGCGGGGTGCCCGGTGAGCTGTACGTCGCCGGTGCCGGGGTGGCCCGCGGGTACCTGAACCGGTCGGGGCTGACCGCGGAGCGGTTCGTGGCGTGCCCGTTCGGCCCCGCCGACGGCGGGCGAGGAGGACGGATGTACCGCACCGGGGACCTGGTGCGCTGGGACAGCAACGGCCAGTTGGAGTACGTCGGGCGCACCGATCGCCAGGTGCGGCTCGGGGGATTCCAGGTCGAGCTGGCGCGGATCGAGCAGGTGCTCGGCGGATATCCCGGCGTGGCGCGGGCGGCGGCCGTGGTGCGCGAGAACCAGGACGGCGCCAAGCGCGTCGTCGGTTATGTGATGCCCGAGCCCGCTGTCGCGGAGGCCGCCGCCGGTGTCCAGGGGCTGCTCGCCGAGGTGTCGGAGCACCTGCGCGGGCACCTCCCGCGTCCCGCGGTGCCCTCGGCGGTGATCCCGCTCCCGGAGATCCCGCTGACCCCGGACGGGGACCTCGACCGGGACGCGCTGCCCTCCGAGGACGCGTCCACCACCGTAAGCCGGGCGCCGCGCAACTCCCAGGAGGAGCGCATGTGCGCCCTCTTCGCCGACCTGCTCGGCCTCGAGCGGGTCGGCATCGACGACGACTTCTTCGAACTCGGCGGGCACTCGCTCATGGCCACCCGGCTCAGCGCCCGCATACACGGCGAGTTCGGCATCGAGGTGCCCCTGCGGACGATCATCAAGTACCCGACGGTGGCCGAGCTGGCCGCGCTGCTGCTCGTCGCCTCCTCCGAGGAACTGTCCGATCCGTTCGCTGTCGTGCTGCCGCTGAACAACGACCCGGGTACGGGCAAGCTGCCCTTGTGGTTCCTCCACGGGGGAGGCGGCCTCGGCTGGGCGTTCTTCAGCTTCGTGCTGCACGCGCAGGACCGGCCGGCCTACGCCCTGCAGTCGCGCGGCTGGAACGGCGTGGACAAGTTGGCGGGGTCGGTGGAGGAGATGGTCGAGGACTACGTCGACGAGATGGTGCGGGTCCAGCCGGAGGGACCCTTCCACCTGATCGGATGGTCCTACGGCGGGACCGTCGTGCAGGCCGTCGCGGAGGCGGTCGACCGGCGCGGGCGCGAGATCGCCTTCGTCGCCATCCTGGACTCCCAGCCGGGCGGAAACTACTTCAAGGAACTGCACACCGGCAGGACGGTGCAGGACTACCGGCAGGAACTGGAAGAACACTTCGGGGAATACTTCGGCACCGAGAACCGGCAGGAACTCGTGAACGCCATGGCGAGGATCCTGGCCAACAACGCGGCCATCATGATGGATTTCGAATCGCCGGTCTACCGCGGTGATGTGCTGTTCTTCAACGCGACGCTCGAAGAGAACTCGTACGCGCACCTCTGGCGGCCGTACATCCTCGGCAACATCGAAGTGCATGACGTACGGGCCGTGCATCACGAATTGCACATGCCCGGGCCGGTGGCCGAAATCATGGAGGTCATCAACCGCAAGCTCGCGGCATGACCGGCCACCGGACCACGTTGCTTTGCGTGCCGTTCGCGGGAGCGGGCGCCTCCTTCTTCCACCCGTGGCGGGCGTTGGCCGGCGACCGGTGGCCCGTGGCCGCCGTCGAAATGCCCGGCAGGGAGCGGCGGATGCTGGAGACGCCGTACCGCAATGTCGTCGAGGCGGCCGAGAACGAGGTCGAGGGCATCGCGGCGACGCTCGGCGAGGGGGCGCGGGTGGTGCTGTTCGGGCACAGCCTGGGCGCGGTGCTCGCGTACGAACTCGTGCACCTGCTGAGCAAGCGCGATGTGCATGTCGAGCGCCTGGTCGTCAGTGGCTCGCCGGGGCCGTGGACGCAGCGGGAGAGGCGCGCGGCGGGCCTTCCCGACGAGGAGTTCCTCGCCCGGGTCGAGGAGTTCGCGGGCTTCCGGCACCCGGCTCTCGACCACCCGGAAATGCGTGAGCTGATCCTCCCCGTGCTGCAGGCCGACTGCGAGATGCACGAGAACTACCTCCCGAGCACCGACGAACCGGTGTCGGTGCCGATTTGCTCGCTGCGGGGTGACTCCGACGGGCTCGTCACCGCGGACGAGGCACGGCAGTGGCGGGACGCGACCACGAGCACCTTCAGTTATGCGGAACTTCCGGGCGATCACATGTACCTGGTCGATCTCGGCCGTGAGGTGCTGGATGTGATCGAGCGCCAAGGACGAAGCGGAGGAGCGCCGGATGTCAGTGGCCGTGTCAGGGACGTGACAGATCGGTGACAGTCGCGGCGAGGACGGTGGACCCATGAGAAGTTCGGCGATCGCAGTCTCTGGACTGCGCAAGGCATATGGCGACAAGGTCGTCCTCGACGGCATCGACTTCGAGGTCGCCGAGGGATCGGTGTTCTCCATGCTCGGCCCGAACGGGGCGGGCAAGACGACGACGGTGAACATCCTGGCGACGCTGCTCAAGGCCGACGCCGGGACGGCGTACGTCGCCGGGCACGACGTGGCGGCCGCGACCAAGCAGGTGCGCACCGCCATCGGCGTGACCGGGCAGTTCGCCGCGGTGGACGACCTGCTGACGGGCCGGGAGAACCTGCGGCTGATGGCGGACCTGAAACGCGTCCCCTCCGGTGATCAGACGGTCGCGCAACTGCTCGACCGGTTCGACCTGGTGGAGTTCGCGGACAAGATGACGGCGACCTACTCGGGCGGCATGCGCCGCAAGCTCGACCTGGCGATGACCCTGGTCGGCCGGCCGCGGATCATCTTCCTGGACGAGCCGACCACGGGTCTGGACCCCCGCAGCAGGCGCACGATGTGGGGGATCGTCCGCGATCTGGTGGCCAACGGCACCACCATCTTCCTCACCACCCAGTACCTCGACGAGGCCGACGAGCTGTCCGACCAGATCGTGGTGCTCGACCAGGGGCACCTGGTCGCCGAGGGCACCCCGGCAGAGCTCAAGCGCCAGGTCCCCGGCACCCACGTACGGCTCCGGTTCGCCGACCTCGACGACCTCGACACGGCGGCGCGGATCCTGCCCGGTGCCACCCGGGACGATCAGGAGGTGACACTGCGGGTGCCCGGCAACGGTGACTCCAGGTCGCTGCGGGCCCTGCTCGACCGGCTCGACGAGCACATGATCAACGCCCAGGAGTTCTCCGTGCACACACCGGACCTCGACGACGTCTTCCTCGCCCTGACCGGGCGGGCGAGCACGAAGGAGGCGGTGAAGTGAGTTCCCTCTCCGAGGCGTTGACCGATTCGTCGATCATGTTGCGCCGCAACCTGAAGCACTCCCTGCGCAACCCGATCACGGTGTTCAACGCGCTCCTCATCCCGATCCTGGTCATGCTCATGTTCGTCAAGGTCTTCGGTGGCGCCTTCAGCGTCGGCGACGACTACGTCGACTACGCGACACCGGGGATGCTCGTGATGGGCATCAGCTACGGTCTCGGGGCCACCGCCACCGCCGTCAACGACGACATGACCAAGGGCATCATCAACCGCTTCAAGGCCATGGACGTCTCCCGCGGCGCCGTGCTCACCGGCCACGTCGTCATCACCACGGTGCGCTGTCTGGTGGCCGACGCGGCCATCGTCGCGGTGGCCTTCGCGATGGGCTTCAACCCGACCGCGAGCGCCATGGACTGGCTCAGCGTCTTCGGTCTCGTCGTCCTGCTCACCTTCGCGACGAGCTGGCTGACCGTCGCCGTGGGCCTCGCCGCGAAGACCGTCGAGACGGCCGGCCTCGCCGCCGTCCCGCTGATCCTGCTGCCCTTCCTGAGCAGCGCGTTCGTCCCCGCGGAGACGATGGGGGCAGGTGTGCGGCAGTTCGCGGAGTACCAGCCCTTCACCCCGATCATCGAGACCCTGCGCGGGCTGCTCGTGGAGAGCGGCCCCTCGAGCGGTGACGCGATCGCGGCCGTCGCCTGGTGCGTCGGGCTCTCCCTCATCGGCTACGTCTGGGCGCTCACCACGTTCAAGAAGCGAGCGTGACCTCGACCAGCTGAGACCAACTGACCGATTCCCCCTCCCGAGCCGCCTCGGCGAACCCCGCGTCGCCGAGGCGGCGCCGCGCTGCCCGCTCGATCCGCGCCTCGTCCGGCAGCGAGCGGTCCCGCAGCCCGCGTACGCCCACGCTCGCCGCCAGCAGCCGCGCGGCCTGCTCGTGCTCGTCACGGCGCAGCGCGAGGTCCGCGACCCCGACGAGCACCTGGGCGATCAGCGGCGCGTGACCCCCCTCGGACGCCGCCGCGCACGCCGCCGCACGGTGCGCCCGGGCCTCACCGAGGTCGTCGGCGAGGTAACCGAGCAGGTCATGGGTGACCGCGCGGATGTTCGCCCGCTCCGCCTCCTCGCCCAGCATGGCCGCCGCGATGCCCAGTTGCCGGTGCGCCTCCTCGGTGTCGCCGCCCCACCGGGCGAGCTCCGCCTCCGAAAGGGCCAGCTCGGCCAGCGCGTCCGGCCAGGTCACCCGCTCCGCGCTCCGCCGCGCCTCGGCGATGGCCGCCGCCCCGGCCTCCTCGTCGCCCAGCAGCCAGTACAACTGCGCCTGCCGCGACCGCATCCGGACGACGTCCTCCCGGGCGCCGACCTCGGTGACGACCGCGATCGCCTGCTCGTAATGGCGGCACGCGGCGGCGAACTCACCGCGCACGGCGATCCGGTCCGCCAGCTCGGTCAGGGCGAACGAGAGCCCGAACCGCTCCCCGAGCGCCGAGAACTCGGCGAACGCCTCCCGGAGATACGTGTCCGCCTCCCACCCGTCCCGGCCGAGCATGATCCGCATCTTGCCCTGGTGCAGCCGGGCCATCGCGCGCACCCACGGATCCTCGTCGTCCAACAGCGGTTCGAACGCGGGCAAGAAGGAGTCGGGCGCCTGGAGCATGCGCTCCAGCGGACCGATGAACTCCAGCACCGGATGGCGGCGCCGACTGCGCCCGCCGAACCGGTGCGCCTTGTGGATCCACTCCGCGGCCTGGTGTTCGTCGCCGCCCCGCCCGGAACTCATGAACATCGCGAGGAGGGCGTAGACCATGGCGCGGACCTCGTCGGTCACCTCGCCGGGCATCCTGATGGCCGTGGTCAGCAGCTCCATGCCCTCGGTCTTGTGGCCGCCGAGCCACCAGTACCAGCCCGCGACCGCCGCGAGCCGCATCGCCGCCTGTGCCTCGCCCGCCGCGAGCGCACCCCGCATCGCCGCGCCGATGTTGTCGTGCTCGGTGTCGAGCGTGGCCAGCCAGTCCAGTTGCGCGGCGCGGCGCAGATGCGGCTCCGCGGTCTCGGCGAGCTCGGTGAAGTAGGTCAGGTGCGCGTGGCGCGCGCGGTGCGCCTCCCCGGCCTCCGCGAGCCGGTGCCGGGCGTACTCCTTGATCGTTCCGATCATGCGGTAACGCGGTGCGCCGTGGCCCTCGGCGAGCAGCAGCGACTTCTCGGTCAGCGCGGTGAGCAGTTCGAGCACCTGCTCGGGCTCGACCGCGTCGCCCGCGCAGACCCGTTCGGCCGCCTCCAGGCTCGCCCCGCCGGAGAACACCGCCAGCCTGCGCAGCACCGTCCGCTCGGCGTTGGAGAGCAGCTCCCAGCTCCAGTCCACCGCCGCGCGCAGCGTCTTGTGGCGCGGCAGCGCGGTGCGGCTGCCGCTGGTCAGCAGGCGGAACCGGTCGTCGAGCCGGTGGCCCAGCTGGTCGATGGACATGGTGCGCAACCGGGCCGCGGCCAGTTCGATCGCCAGCGGTATCCCGTCCAGAGCCCGGCAGACCCGCGCCGTGGTCGCCAGCGTATGGGCGTCGGCGCCCAGATCCCGGCGCACCGCCCCGGCCCGGTCCCGCAGCAGCCGGACGGCGGGCGAGGCCTCGATCTCGTCCGGGCTCGCGTCACCCTCCGGCAGGGCCAGCGGCTCGACCAGCCACAGCGCCTCGCCGGTGATGCCGAGAGGTTCCCGGCTCGTCGCGAGTATCCGCAGCCGCCGGCACTCGCCGAGCACCCGGTGGGCGAAGACCGCCGCCGACTCGATGACGTGCTCGCAGTTGTCCAGGATCAGCAGCGCCTCCCGCTCCCGCATCGCGGCGACGAGCCTGTCCATCAGCTCCGCGTTCGGCGCTCCGCCGAGCAGCGAGTCCCGCAGGCCTAGACCGGCGAGCGTGGACTGCGCCACGTCGGCCACGCCGCCGTTCACGCGGACGGCGGCCAGCTCCACCTGCCAGACGCCGTCCGGCAGTTCGTCCAGGAGGGTGCGCGCGGTCTCCGTGGCGAGCCGGGTCTTCCCCGACCCGGCCGGCCCGATCACGGTGGTGAGCCGGTGCTCGGCGACGAGCTCGCGGACGGCGCAGAGATCGGCGCCCCTGCCGACGAAGGTGGTCAGCTCGGCGCGCAGATTGGTCCTGTGGTGGGCCTCTCCCTGCCGCAGGTCCCGGGCCAGCTCACCCCGTAACAGCGCCACGTGCAACGCCGCCAGCTCGGCGGAGGGGTCGGCGCCCAGCGCGTCGGCCAGGGCCTCCCGCGCACGCTGGTACACCAGCAGCGCCTCACTGTCCCGGCCGGCCGAGACCAGGGCGCGCATCAGCGCGGCGACGAACCGCTCCCGCACCGGGTGCGCGGCGACCAGGTCGGTCAGCTCGTCGACCATCTCCGCCCCGCGCCCCAGTGCGATCTCCGCCTCGACGCGCTCCTCCGTGGCGGTCAGGCGCAGGGCCGTCAGCCGGCTGACGGCGGCGTCGAAGGCGGCGCTGTCCTGCAGTCCGACGTCCTGCAGGGCCGCCCCGCGCCACAGACCGAGCGCTTCACCGAGCAGCCGTGCCCGCCGGGGACTGTTCTCGGCGCGGGCCCGGCCCGCGGCGACGAGCCGCTCGAACCGCACGGCGTCGACGGCGTCGGGCTCCAGCGTCAGCCGGTAGCCGTCCGTCCTGCCCTCGATCACCCCGTCCGGCAGAACTTTGCGCAGCCGGGAAACCAAGCGCTGAAGGGCGTTCGTCGCATCCGAAGGCGGGTGTTCGCCCCAGATCCAGTCGACGAGTGCCGCCTTGGGGAGCGCATGACCCGTTCTGAGGGCGAGGGCGATCAGCAGCCCGCGCAGTCGCGCGCCCGGCACATCGACCAAGTCACCTTCGTCGGTACGCACTTCAAACGGACCCAGCACCCCGATCTGCACCCGCTGATTCTGTCATGGGCATTTGGCCCTCACGGTTGTCCCGCCGACAGGACAACCGGAGGCCCCCCGCGATGCCTCACTCGCGCAGTTCCAGCGTGCAGCACTTGACGCTGCCCCCGGCCTTCAGCAGCTCGGTCAGGTCGGCGCCGACGGGGTGATAGCCGCGCTCGCGCAACCGCGCCGCGAGGCCGGTGGCCGCACGGGGCAGGACGACATTGCGGCCGTCCGACAGCGCGTTGAGGCCGAACACGGCGGCGTCCGCCTCCTCGGCGAGGACGGCGTCCGGGAACCGCTCGGCAAGCACGCCCCGGCTCTCCGCGTCGAACGCCCCCGGGTAGTACATGATCTCCCGTTCTCCGAGCACCGCCAGCGCCGTGTCCAGGTGGTAGAAGCGCGGATCGACCAGGGTCAGGCCGGTCACCGGGCGCCCGAAGAACTCGCGCACCTCGTCGTGGGCCCGGGACTCGGAGCGGAAGCCGGTGCCGGCCAGGATCTCCCCGCCCACGCAGAGGAAGTCGCCCTCGCCTTCGTTGACGTACTCCGCCTGCCGGACCTCGGACCACCCGCCACGGCCGAACCACTCCAGGTACGCTGCGGACTCGTCCCTGCGCTGGGGATGCCTGAACCGCGCGACGAGCACCTTGCGGTCCACGACGAGGGCGCCGTTCGCGGCGAAGACCATGTCGGGCAGCCCCGGTACGGGCTCGATCAGCCGTACGTCGTGGCCCAGACCGGCGAAGGTGTCGAACAGCCACTTCCACTGGGACAGCCCGGTCTGTATCGAGGTGGGGCGTTCCGGGTCCATCCACGGATTGATCGAGTATGTGACGTCGAAGTACGTGGGACGGCACATCAGATATTGCCTGGGTGAGGCCATTCGCTGTTCGTGCGACATCTTTGGTTCCTTCCGTAGCTGTGAGTTCGAGAATTCTTGAACGGTTCCCGGCCGAGAAACGAATAATGCGGCGAAGGCGGAGTCAATGCGGCACCGCCGTCACCCCTTGCGTCGCGTTTCCCGGGCCCTTTACGTTGGCGTGGCGATGCCCCCCTCGGTGCACTGTCGGCGGACACTCCGGTCAACGGGTGTGTCTCGCCAGCGGGACAGTGGAAAGGAAAAGGCTGGCAATGGAGTCAGAAGCGCAAGCCGCGTCTTCAAGTGCGCCTGAATCGCTCGTGCGGGAGATCTCGGCGCTGTGGGGGGAATACCTCGATACCCGCGAAGTCGGGGCGGACGACGACTTCTTCGCGATCGGTGGCAATTCACTGATCGGCATCAAGATCATCGACCGGGTGACCGAGGAGTACGGCGTCGAGCTGTCCGTGCGCGACTTCTATCTGGCGCAGACACCGGCCAAGGTCGCCGCCCTGATCGAACAGGGGAGGACACGGACGTGAGGTTGACGCCGGGTCCCGCACGCGAGGTCGACCTCGATCGCGTCGACCTTTTCGACCTGGACCTCTACGCCTCCGGCGATCCGCACCCGGTCTGGGACGTGATGCGCGCGAAGGCGCCCCTGCACCACCAAGTCCTGCCCGACGGCCGGGAGTTCTGGTCAGTGACCCGCTACGACGACGTCTGCCGGGTGCTCGGGGACCACCGTGAGTTCACCTCGGAGCGCGGCACGGTGGTGACCCATCTCGGCGTGGACGACGTCGCGGCGGGCAAGCTGATGACCTCCACCGACCCGCCGCGGCACACCCAGGTCCGCAGGGCGATCGGCGCCAGGCTCACCGCGCGGGCGGTCGCCTCCTGGGAGGACCGCATCCGGGGGACGATCGCGCGTTTCCTCCAACCGGCCCTCGAAGGCGGCACCTTCGACCTCGCCGAACAGGCGCTGCTCCTGCCGGCCATGGTCACGGGCCCGCTCCTTGGGATCCCGGAGCGGGACTGGGCCGAACTCGTGCAGCTGACCGCGATGGTGACCGCCCCCTCCGACCCGCACTTCCAGCACGGCAGCGAAGCCGCCACGCTGGCCATCTCCCACCACGAGCTGGTCACCTACGTCACCGAGTGGGTCAAACGGCGGCGGGCGAGCGGGGACGAGGACGGCAGTCTGCTCGACCACCTCATGAACGTCCGTGCGGGAGAGGCGCCGCTGACCGACGAGGAGATCGCCCTCGACGGCTACAGCATCCTCCTCGGCGCCAACGTGACGACGCCGCACACCGTCTCCGGCACGGTGCACGCCCTCATCGAACGCCCGGAGCAGTACGCGAAGGCACAGGCCGACCCGTCGCTGGCCCCGAACCTGGTCGAGGAAGGGCTGCGCTGGACGTCGGCCGCCTGCAACTTCATGCGGTACGCGGTGAGCGACACCCGGATCGGCGGGGGCACGATCCCGGCCCGTGGCGCGGTCGTCGCCTGGATCGGATCGGCCAACCGGGACGAGTCCCAGTTCGCCGATCCGCACCAGTTCGACATCACGCGGGACAACGCCAAGCGCCAGGTCGCGTTCGGCTTCGGGCCGCACTTCTGCGTCGGGGCGCCACTGGCCCGCCTGACGCTGCGCGTCTTCTTCGAGGAACTGCTCCAGCGGTGCGGCTCGATCGCCCTCGACGGCGAGCCGCGGCATCTGCGGTCGTACTTCATCGCCGGGATGACCCACCTCCCCATCGTCGTCAAGAAACGGATGACGT
>NZ_WMBF01000182.1:0-12366 GCF_019400875.1 Streptomyces anatolicus
CGGGAAGGGTGAGGCGGGTGTGGGGTGGGGTGAGGAGTTGGAAGGCGCGGTCGGTCTCGGCGGCGGTGCGCACGGCTTCGGTGAGCCAGGTCGTCATCGCGACGAAGGGGCGGTCCTGCATGACGACGACGGCCTGGTCGGTGACGATGTCCAGGGCCGGAGCCGAGGTGGTGTCCGGGGCCGGGAGCGCGGTGGTGTCGGTGGTGAGGGGGACGACGTCGGTGTGGGCGGCCTCGGGGGGCCAGACGGCGCCGCCGAGGACGGAGGCCACGCGTCCCGCGAAGGAACCGGCCAGCCGTGCCGCTTCGGGGACGGCGGTGGTGGCGCGGGCTTCCGTCCACCAGAACGGGCCCTGGAGGAGCGGTGCGTGACTGCCCAGGAGGCGCCCGGCCTCGCCGGGGACATGGACCAGCTGGGGCGCTTCGATCGAGACCAGCGGGTGGCCGTCGGGTGCGCAGAGCTGGACGACGGGGCCTTGCGCCACGGTGCTGACGCCCAGGTCGGGACCGCCCGCGAAGAGGCCCGCGAGGATGGTGTCGACACTGGGCATGTCGGGGGTGAGGGTGATGACGTCCTTGGTCACGGGCGCTCTGCTTCTTCCGATTCCGATTCCGGTGCCGGTGCCGGTGCTGGCGTCGGTGTCGATTTGGATTCCGGTGCTCGGTCCGGCTCTGCCGTCAAGGCGGTCTGGATGAGTTGGTGGCGACGTCCGCGCCGGACGAGGGTGCCGCGCCCGGGCGGTTGGGCCGAGGCGTACAGCCCCGGGAAGAGCTGGCCTTCCGTGCGGTCGCCGGTCATGAGCAGGGCGGTGGCGCCGGTTTCGCGCAGGGTGCTCAGGAACGGGTCGTACAGGGCGCGGGAGGCCCCGGCGACGCGGCGGGTCACGATGAAGTGCAGGCCGATGTCCTGGGCCGAGGATATGTAGGGCAGGAACGCGGCGAGGGGTTGTTGGCCGGCGGTGGTGAGGATGTCGTAGTCGTCGACGAGGATCACGATGCGGGGCCCGGTGAAGGCGGGCCCGTCGGCGAGCGTGTCCGGATCGGCGGTCTCGGGCAGCCGCTTCTCGAGTTCGCCCGCGATCCCGGTGGCGAGGGCCGCCGCGAGCTTGGCGTTGTGGGCGTACCCGCCGCGGTAGGGCTCGGGAATGTGGCCGCGCAGGCCGCGGCGGGGGTCGAAGACGCCGAAGACGAGGTCCTTGTCGGTGTGGCGGTCGACGAGCTGCCGGGAGATGAGTTTCAGCAGGTTGGTCTTGCCGCATTCGTTGTCGCCGAGGATCAGCAGGTGCTGGTCGGTTCCGAAGAGGTCCAGGAGGGCGGGGGCGAGGGCGTCCTGGTCCACGCCGAGCGGAATGCGGGCCGGTTCGGCGGCGGCGGACGGCAGCTGGACGGCGGGCAGACGGGTGGGCAGTACGCGTACGGGGGCGGCGAGTTCACCGTGCCAGGTGGCCCGGGCGGTGCGGGCGGCCTGTTCGAGGGCGGAGGCGATGTCACCGGTGGTGGCCAGGCCGTCGATGCGGGGCAGCGCCACCTGCGCGAAGAGCTTGCCGTCGGTCAGGGCCCGGCCCGGGGTGTCGGGGGAGAGCGTCTCGGAGAGCTTGCGGTCGATGGAGGAGTCGGAGGGGTCGTTGAGGCGCAGTTCGACACGGCTTCCGAACATGGACTGGGTGGCGATGCGTACGTCGTTCCAGCGCAGCATTCCGGCCACGACGTGGATGCCGTAGCCGCTGCCGCGCTTGAGGAGGTCGGCGACGGTGTCGTCGAGGTCGGCGAACTCGTCGCGCAGCGCGCCGAATCCGTCGATGAGCAGGACGATGTCGGTGGAGCTCAGTTCGGTGAGGCCGCCCTGGGCGCGCAGACGCCGGAGCTGGTCCACGGAGTCGATGCCGTGGACGCGGAAGAGTTCCTCGCGGGAGGCGAGTTGAGCGCGGACCTCGGCGACGGTGCGGGCGGCCCGCTCGTGGTCGGCGCGGCCCGCGATGCCACCGACGTGCGGCAGCCCGGACAGCGCGGAGAGCCCGCCGCCCACCAGGTCGAGGCCGTACACGGCGACGTCGGCCGGGGTGTGGGTCAGGGCCAGCGAGAGGGCCAGGGTGCGGAGCAGAGTGGTCTTGCCGGACTGGGGGCCGCCGATGACGGCGGTGTGCCCGCCGGCGACGGTCAGGTCCAGGTGCCAGGGGGCCTGCCACTGCTGGGCGGGGTCGTCCAGGAGCCCGAGGGGGACGCACATCGGAGCGCTGTGCTGGGCAAGGTGCAGGCCGTGGGCGGAGGCCCGGACGGGTCCGGCTGCCTGGTCGAGGGTGAGGGCGTCAGGCAGCGGGGGCAGCCAGATGCGGCGCACCGGGGCCGCGGCGCCGGTCAGCCGGCCGACCATCATCGAGAGAACGGTGGGGCCGGTCTCGCGCTCGCGCGGGGTGGGTTCCAGTGGTGCGTCGGCCCCGGGGTCCGGTTCCTTGTTGAAGGTGGGGTAGGGCCAGGCGAGCGGTTCGTCCGCGGACCGGTCGTGGAGAGCGGGGCCGCGGTGGGCGCCGGACACGTATCCGGCCTTGAAGCGTTCGTAGGTGGAGGTGTCGACCTTGAGGTAGCCGAAGCCGGGCAGCGGAGGCAGCTGGAAGGCGTCCACCGTGTCCAGGACCGTACGGGACTCGTCGGCGGAGAAGGTGCGCAGGCCGAGCCGGTAGGAGAGGTAGGTCTCCAGGCCCTTGAGCTTGCCCGACTCGATGCGCTGACTGGCGAGCAGCAGGTGCACTCCGATGGAACGGCCGATGCGTCCGATGGAGAGGAACAGGTCGATGAAGTCGGGCTTGGCGGTGAGGAGTTCACCGAACTCGTCGATGACGACGAACAGATGGGGCAGGGCCTCAAGTCCGAGTTCGGGGTGTTTGCCGCGCAGGGCCGCGTAGTGGCCGATGTCGGCGATGTTCCCGGCGTCCTTGAGGACCTGCTGGCGGCGTTTGACCTCGCCGGCGAGGCTGGTGTGGACGCGCTCGACGAGCCCGGTGCTGTTCTCAAGGTTGGTGATGACCCCCGCGACGTGCGGGAGTTCGGTGAAGGGGGCGAAAGTGGCGCCGCCCTTGTAGTCGACCAGGACGAGCGCGAGGTCCTCGGGGGAGTGGGTGGCCGTGAGGGCCAGGATCAGGGTGCGCAGGAGTTCGCTCTTGCCGGATCCGGTGGCGCCCACGCACAGCCCGTGCGGACCCATGCCCAGTTCGGAGGACTCCTTGAGGTCCAACAGGACTGGTTCGTGACGGTCGTCGAGGCCGATGGGGACACGCAGGAAGTCGCGTTCGCCGCGTGGCGCCCACAGTCGTTCCACGTCGAGGGCGGCGGGGTCGTCGACGCCGAGGAGCTGGGGGAAGTCCACGGGCCCGGAGATCGGCGCACCCTCGTCGGCGGCCGACTCGGCCGACAGCCGCAGCGGGGCCAGCAGGCGTGCCAGGCCTTCGGCGACCGCGATGCTCACGGCGTCCGCGGTGCCGCGGCCGGGCGGGGTGCCGGGGGCACGCAGGTCCTCGACGGTGACCTGATCACCGTTGACCGTGATGCGCACGCCGACCTCGTCCGGTTCGTGGATCTGCCGCTCCAACAGGTGCAGCACGGTCACACCCATGGCGGGCAGGCCCACCGCGCTGTCGGGGCGGGGGAGTTCGGCCGCGTTCCGCCCGTACTCGTCACTGACGACCAGGAGCCGGTCGGACATCCGCAGGGCGTCCCTGTCGGACAGGCCGCGCCGCACCTCCGCGGCATACGAGGCGCGGCGGCGCAGGTCATGGGCGCACCGGCGGGCCAGCGCCGCCAGGCTCGGCGCGATCCGCCGTGCCGCGACGGGGCCGTCGCTCTCCAGTACGTCCAGGACGTGGGGCAGCCACTTCGCCCACTCCCACTCCCCGAGGCGCTCACCCGGAACCGCGAGGGCGATCGCCACGTCATCGGGGGCGTGCGTCACGGAGGTCTGTATCAGCAGGGCCCGCGCCACCCGCAGTACGCCCTCACGATCACCGACGACGCTGACATTGCCTGCCCGGTCCAGCGGCGCGGTCAGCGGGAAGTCGGTGGCGGTGGTGAACCGGTGCTGCAGCGCCCGTGCTTCGTTCAGCATGAACGGGTCGGGCGGGGTGAGGACGTTGGTGGTGGCGTTCTGCCCGATGACGAGGGCCTGGACGGGTACATCGCCGGTGCCGAGCCGCACCCGCAGGAAGTCCGCGTCGAGTCGGCGCCGCTCCCACAGCCTGGCAGAGTCGCGCACCAGGTCGTACAGGGCGAGGGGCGGCGGGTTCAGCAGCCGCGCCCGGCCGCGCGACTCCCGCTCCGCTGCCGCCAGTTCCTCGCGCTGCTCCTCGACGTACTCCAGATACCGCTCGCGCTGCGTGCGCCGGGTGCGCTGGGCCTTCCCACGCTGTGAGAGGAACAGAGCCACCGCCCCGAGAAGTGCGAAGACGAGGACGATCGCGCCGACGGCGGCGAACTGGCTGTTGCGGATGATGGTCATCATCACCACCGAGCCCATGACACCGGCCATGGGAAGCAGCGCGGTGGCGGCATTGCCCATCTTGCCCTCGGGCAGGTTCGGCGGCGGCTCGATGGTGCGCTGCCCGGCGGGCTGGGGCGGTCGGGTGGAGCGGGCCGGGCGGTGGACGAGATGCTGGGTCATCGCACCCGCACCGCCCGCTCCATCGTCTCCGCGGCCAGCCGCACGGAGGCCTCGCGGGAGTGCTGAGCGAGCATGCCGGTGTGGATGGGGCCTCCCTGGGCCAGGTGACGGTCGTAGGGCAGGGCGACGACGGCCGCCCCGGTCTCCCGCAGATGTGCGGCGGCTGCCTTCAGGTCGAGCGTCGTATCGGGGGAGGCGGCGGACAGCGCGACCACGGTGGTGGCCAGGGCCGAGTGCGGCAGCTGGGCCAGCCAGTCCAGTACGACGCGGGTGCCACCCACGCCCTCGGCGGTCATCGGGGCCACCACCACCCGGGCGTGGGCGGTGTCCATCGCGGTGCGGGCCACTTCGCCGGGCAGGGTCTCGCAGTCGACCACCGTGACGGCGAAGTAGCGGCGCAGCGCGAGGGTGACCGTGCGGTAGGTGCGGACGTCCAGCGGGGCGCCGACCCTGCCCTGGCTCGCGGGCAGCAGCCAGCCGCCGTCGGCCACCGGGACCAGGTAGCCGGTGACGTCGGTGAGCCGCATGGCCGGATCGAGGATCGGGGCGAGGTCCGCGCAGGACCAGCGCACGGATTCGGCGCCGAGCCGGACCGGGAGGGTGCCGAGCGCGGCGTCGGCCTCCAGGGCGAGGACGGGGTCGTGCCGGTAGTGGTTGAAGGTACGGGCGAGCACCGCGGAGACGGTGGACTTGCCGACCCCGCCGCGGATGGAGGTCACCGCGATGACCCGCCCCGTGGTCACCGGCTGCTGCACTTCGCGGGCGAGCCGGGTCTGCTCGGCGACCTCCTGCCCCACCGACGCGGTCAGCTTGCGCAGTGAACGCCCGGTTCGCCGGACCGCGGAGTCACCGTGCTGCGGGCTCCCGAGGGCGCGGGCCAGACGCGGGTCGACCGTAGGGACGGACTCCGGGGTGGCCAGTGGGATACGAGGGTCGCGGGTGCCGGTGCGTACGGGGTGGGCGGGACCCGTCGGCCGAGGAGCCTGCCGTGGCTCCACAGTAGGTTCACCCTCCGTCCGGCGGAGTACAGCGGGGGGTTCGGATCCGGGAGCGTCACTCGCCCCCAGCTCCCTCAACACATTCCGCTGCCAGTCGTCTTCCTGAGCCATGCCGACCCCCTACGCGAAGGTGTCGAGCAGACGGCCGTACACACCGAACACCCCGATGACGAGCGGCAGCAACGCGATGACACCCACGGACTCCACGAGATCCCCGGCACGACGGAGCCGCACCCGCACATGCTCGGGCGGCTGAACCGCGAGCACCACGAGCGAAGTCAGGGCGAGTACGACGAGCACGCCCAGCGGTCCGGCGGCAGGGGAACGCTCCAGCCACACCACGACCAGCGCGACGACGACGACCGCCGCGGCGGCGACCAGCGCGACCACCTCGGCGACCAGCGGGAATGCCCGTGCCCGCAGCGCGAGCACCACCGCGGTGACCGTGGCGAGCAGCCAGCTCCACACGGTCGGCGCGCTGAGCGTCAGCACTCCTGCGGCGGCCGCGGAGACGGCCAGCACCACGGTGGCGATGGCCAGCCCACGGTGGGTGGCGGTCAGGGCGGTGTCCACCCGGTACCGGCTCACCGAAGACCCGCCCGAGCGCTGGTCGTCGAGCCCCGAGAGGCCGGATGCCATCAGCGCGAGTCGCGGCAGTACTCCGAGCACCACCAGAGAGACGACGGCGAGCAGGGACCCCGCTCGGGTCTGTTCGGTCGCCATGCGGGCACCGCCCTGCAGAGCGAGGGACGCCTCCCACAGGACGAGGCAGCCGAGAGCGGCCGCCGCCCCGATCAACGCGCCCCGCCCCAGTGGGGAGAACCACCCGAGGAACAGCAGCGTCAGCGTCGCGGCCAGCACCACGCCTGCCAGCCGCACGGCGCCGGACCAGTCGTTCGCGTCGGCCAGCGTCCAGGCCCCGAGGGCTCCGACAGTTCCGGCGCAGACGATCAGCGTGGCGGAGAGCCCCCGCCGCTTCATGCGCCCCAGCAGGGCCCCGGCGACGCCTGCCAGGACGGCGACGCCCACCAAGGCGCGGCCCGCCGCGGCCAGTTCGAACTCCCCGCGCGCCAACACCCCGGCCGCAAGGGCCCAGACCACGGTCGCCAGCCCGGCCACCACCCGCCGAGCCGAGGGCTGCCACCGCCAGGCCCGTCCGCCCAGATCATCGGCGGCCTCATCGGTGACGTCGTGCACAACCGGCGCCGAGGGCGCGTCCTCGGCCCGCACCAGCCGCAGCACGGCGCCGTCCGGTATCCGCGCGGACTCCAGCGTGCTGTCGTGTGCCAGGGCCGAACCGTCCGCGGTGACCAGATGCCGCAGCATCGGCCGGGCGGCGGCTTGGTCGTCGAGGAGTCGCAGCACTTCCGGAAGAAGCAGCCCGACCGGTTCCTGGGACGGCAGCACGAGATCCACCCGCCGCCGCTCTCCCACCAGGGTGACCCGGCTCAGGGCCGTACGACTCGTACCGCTCGTGCGGCTCATCGGCCCCGCAGATATCACGCGTTCGAACCTATCATCGAGAAGAAGGTGTGGAAGAAGGTGTCATGGAGGACGAGGGGGACGGGGCGGACGGTGAGGGAGAAGGCACCGAAGAGCTATAGGGACTCTTCCCGATGAGCCGATGAGAAATGAACGACCATCCCACGCACCCGGCACACAACACCGCCGCGATCACCACCCCGGCGAACACCTTCCCCAACCGCTCGTCCACCGACCGCCGCTGCCGCTGCGCACCGAAGACGAGGGCATCCCGCAACCGCCGACGCCGCACCGACACCGACTCCAGCAACTGGCTGTCGTAATCCTGGGCTGCCACGTCTACCTGCCGTTCACGATGTGCAAGCCTTCATCAACAGGCGTTGTCGTTCGGACAGTTCGCTCCACGTGAGTGTCACTCGCGCCCGGAGAGTTCTTGCAGGTCCTCCAGAGAATCTGCCACCTGACGTGAGTCCGTCACGATGGCTCCGAATTGTGAGTCGCCGGTTCCTTTTGACTCCAGTTCGCGGAGTGCCCGGGACGGCGACAACCCGCTTCTCTTCGCTTCACCCAGATGCACCAGCCAGGCGATGCCCGCGTCGATCGACACATCGCCTGCGGGGCTGTGCGGCTCGTACCCTGCGGCGTTGTCTCCGTCCGAGGCCCAGAGGTAACCGATGACATCGTCACCCACGGCTACTTTCACAAATTCGACCGGGGAGTCGGTCTCTGCCTTGTACAGCGCTGTGTTTTGCGGGAGTCTGGCCAGAATTCTATCGGTCCGGCGAGGCACTTCAAACATGTACCAGGAATCGAGTAGGTCTGGGTCTTCATCTGGAAGATCTTCGAATCCGTACTCTGTGGGAGTGCCATAAGAAGTGGAGTCTCCAGGAACGATGTCAGCTCCTGTTAGTCGCGTGATCCCGGATAGCGCAGCACGCAATCGCGGAGCGTTTGTTTCCTGCACGCCAAGTTGCCTGTGTCCACGCAGGCTGTGTGACATCCAAGCGTCTGAGAACGTGTACAGCGTTATCGTTCCGGCGCCGCTGGCCCACGCGTCTACCGAGATCATGAAAAGCTTTTCGGCGATACGGGGCTCGGCGTCACGCAGGCAGATTCCAGGTGTGGAGAGGTCGATGGTCACCACCTCGGCGTTCTCCGTACCTTCCGCAGGTGGCAAAACCCCAGACAGCTCAGCACCGGCGACCGCACTCGGAGCGGGCACAGGGACGCGTGTTCGGCTGAACATGAGGGCGCCGTCGCCCTTGGAATTGATGGAGACGTCTGCACGTGCGGCGCCCTGAGTGAGGCCGGCCTCCTGCAGGACCAGCCACGTGTCGAGAACGCCCCTCACGCAACGATCGGCGAGGCGATCACCAAGAGCCTGGGTCTTGGTCTCCCATGACCAGCTGCCAACTGGGAACATCGTGATCACAGAACACCTCGGGGGTCGACCTTGGAGCCCGGCGGTATCACGATCGTACCGTCCTCGAGCCGGAGTACGAATAGAATGCCACGACCCTTTTCGCTCTTGAGGGGGTGCTCGCCCCTGTGTACCTGAAGAAGTTCCTCTGTGATGCCTCTGGCTTTCCAGTCGGCGATCGTTCCTTGGCCGTCTACGAGCATGATCTTGACATCAGATTCAGATTTGGACAACTGGCCCAGGTTTTCCGCTTTGGCGATTGATTCAAACGGATGCTTGGGATTGTTCAAACGCTTCATCTGGTAGCCGTAGGTTTTTCCTGTGTCATCCGTCACTCGGATGTCGATATCGGCCTTGATGGAGGGGTTCTTGATCTCAAATTCGACGTTCCGCAGGCCCGCTTTGTGAAATTGATCGCCGAGTCGAATTTGGTCAATTCCTCGAATGTACTGTCCGCTGACGCCTGAGCCCAGAGATGAGACGACATCCCGAAACCCTTCGGCATGTGACAGGTGTCCGGAGCTGATAATCTCCGCGACTTCACGCCCGTACTCATGCTCTGCCAGACGACTGATGGCCTTTTCCATAACCTTGGGCTTCATGTTGTTCCTGGGAATACCACGAAGACCTTCTCGGAGTCGACGCTCCGCCTCCCCACCCCATTCCATGGGCCCCGAGGGGCCGGGGCTCGACTCGGGTGCGTTCCCGGCTTCGTCGCCGACACCGTCTGTAGCGTCAGTTTCTCCTACGGGGCTGTGGCCGGTGTCTCCCGCATGATCTCCGGGCCCGTCACTCACCTGCCCGGCGCCCGCCGCTTCTCCACCACTGTGTGATGCGCCCGCGCTGCCAGTCCCGCCTCCCGCGTGGTGTCCGGTGTGGGACGAGGACGAGTCGCCGCGTGATGTCGGTTCGTGGCCGACGGAGTTGTCGTGCGGTGGGGTGTGCGAACCGCTGCCTTGGGGAGGGGTACCGGCGTCGCCTGGGCTGCTATGGCCCTCTCCGACGACTGGGCCGTTCTCCGCGTGGCCGACGGCTCCGACCGCAGCATCGCCGCCGACATCCGTACTGGCTTCGGGTGCCCGCGCCCCCACCCCCGCCAGTTGATGCTCCCGTGACGTCACAACGGAGGGGACGCGTTCGTGGGCACGGCGTTCGACGGGGGCCGGGGTGGTGTCGGGGACGCCGTCCTTGACGATGACGAACTTGCCGTCGGTGACGTGGAGTTCGGTGGTGGCGGAGACGCGCCATACGCTGTTGGTGGACCCGGCGCCCGGGATGTCCGCGAATCCCGCGCGAGCGCGGGCGGTGACCTCCGCGATCCTGGGTATGGCCCGGGTGGTGGCGCCCACGGTCTTGGCCGTCGCGCTGAGAGGGTCGAGGGCTTCGCCGACCTTGGCCAGGGTGCCGGCCGTTTTGGCGACGGCGCCGCCCTTGGCCATTCTCGCGACGGCGGCCAGCGGTCCGGAGGCGAAGGTGAGGCCGTTGAAGATGACGGTGCCCGTGGCCTTGCCCGGGTGTTCTTCCCAGTCGTCCCAGCCGACCATGGACTTGGCGAAGGCCTTGGCGTATTGGCGGCCTTCGGCGGCCTGTTCCTTCCAGGGCGAGTCCTGCTTGTTCAACGGGTCGAAGAGGTAGGACTCCAGGCCGAGGGCCGACATGTACAGCCCCTTGCGGGCCGCGTCGCCGTCCGCGCCCGGACTGACGAGGTCGGCGAAGCCGGTGACGGCGCCGACGAGGTTGTCCTTGATGCTGACGCCGGCCTCCTCGATATGGTGGGAAAGGTCCAACATGCCGTAGGTTCTGGCCTCCGGAGTACCCCAGGGCAGCTTGTCGGCGTGCTTGAGCGCTTCGGCGGTGTAGCCGTAGACCCGCGCACCGAGCGGGCCCAAGGTGCCCTCGTAGCCCTGTGCGACGTACTGAGTGCCGTCCACCAGCGCCGTGATCTTGTTGTTGGCGGTGATCTCGGCTCTGGTGAAGGCGGCCTGGGCCTCGGCGATCTCGCCCCAGAGGGCCGTGTGCTGGTCGACCTTGTCCTGGTCCCGGGTCCACTCGGCGTCGATCTCGCCGCTGTCGGTCCTCAGACCCGAAACGAAGTCGGCCACCCGGCCCCGCAGGCGGTCAAGGCGCGCGATGACGGGCCTGACCGCGCCGGCGTACTCGTCCAGCGCCTGGGCGACCGTCTCGACCTTCGAGGCGAACTGGTCCGCCCGATCCCGCACTGGCGCCGTGGAGGCGAACAGCTCTTCCGCCTCGGGCGCCCGGTAGAAGGCCTCAAGCCCCTGGAACTTGCTGTGCGCCGCACTGCCCGCCTGACGCAGGGCCCCGGCATGGCTCCGCAGCCCGGAGGTGTGCTGCTCCAACTGCTCGAGGTCACCCGTGAAGTGAGGGACGTCCTCCGCACTGATCACAGGGAGCCCCCCGTGGGGCGAGTCGACCACTCCAGGACCGGATCGATGACACTGGAGGCGGAGCGCTGCACCTCGGCCGCGATCTCCAGGTCGCCCGTCTCGTAGGCCGCGGTGGCCACCATCGCGCCGGTGACCGACTGGCCTGCCCTGGCACCGATGTACCGCACTTCCTTCGCGGTGCCTTCGACGAACTCGACGAGCGCCGAGGCGACAAGACCCGTGACCGAACTCTGCCCCCCTTCGAAGGCTCCTCCCGATACGAGGGCCCCGGCCGACTTCGCGGCGCCTCCCAGGTCTTCACCGTACCCACCGACGTGCCGCTCCAGGGCGCCCAGTACGTCGTTCACCCGTGACAGGACGTCGCTCACCCCGCCCGGCTCGATATCCCATTTAGGCATGCCAACCCCCTGCTTCCGCCCCGTGACCCCGTATCCGTGCCGACCCGCCGCGGCAGCCGGTCAGCCGATGTTGGCGACCGCGGCCCGAGCCCGCGCGAGCGTCGACTGGGCGGTGCCGTCGTTCTGCTCCAGCGTGGTGCGCACGAGACGAATGATGTCCCGCACCTCGTTGGCGGCCTTGTTCCAGCGGACTTCCTTGCCGTGGTAGTCGTCTGACACACCATCGGCTTGGTAGTCGGCCATCGCGGCCTTCACCGCGCGGTCGCGGTCGCCGAGCACCCGCTCCAGTTGGCCGATGATGATCTGCAAACCGCCCTGAACGTCGGACGACGCGGCGGTGTCGTAAGAGCGGCGGTTCTGGTTTCCAGCCATGGTGAAGTCCCCCCTGCGTAGGAAAGTTCGGTGTGGTGCGGCCGGATCAGCCGGCGAAGCGGGCGCCGTCGAAGTTCGCCGCGCCCATGTTCTGGTGGGCGTTGTCCGACTGCTCCTGATCACCCGAGCCGAACGCGGTGTCCATGCCGGCCTGCCCACCCAGAATCGAGGAGAGCGCCCCGTTCAGATCCGCGGTGATCTCGTCCGCACGCAGCTTGAACGAGTCGAAGGTCGCCTTGCCCGCTCCGTTGAACTTGCCCTCCAGCGGCTCGGTCGCCTGGACCAGGAGGCCGATCAACGTCCCGAGGTCGTCGCTGGATCCCGCGGTGTTCTTCCCGAGCACCGCGAGAGTCGTGTCTCCCATGTCGAACTTCACAAGCCCACCCCTGTGCATCCCCGATTGTGTGGTGCGCGCCGCGAGCGAATCTGCCGTCACAGCAGGCGCATACGCCACTCACGCCCCGTAGCGTATCGAACATCCTGTCCCATCAAGCGTTGCAGGCGCAACGCGGTTGGATGCGGCGTGGCGTGATTCCGCCCACGACCCGACGGCGTTCCCTACGGCGTTCCGCTTACGGTGCCGAGACGTCGGCATGGCGGACGTGGCGGTGGCCCTCGGCCGGGTACATGGGGGGCCAGGG
>NZ_WMBF01000183.1:0-12238 GCF_019400875.1 Streptomyces anatolicus
CGCCCCCCCTGTTCGCTACCAGCGAGTAGAAAAGGTGGGCTTACGCCCTGTTTCCCGGGTGTTTGCGCCCCCGACCGTCCCAGGGGCCGGGCGGTCGGCTGGCCGAAGGCTCCGGGCCGGTTAGGCTCAGGAGGCGCAGGGCCGAAGCGGCCCGGCGTAATCGTGTATACGCGTCACACTCCCAGAAGGAGATGCTCGTGCCGTCCATCGACGTCGTCGTAGCCCGGGAAATCCTGGACTCCCGAGGCAACCCCACGGTCGAGGTCGAGGTCGGCCTCGACGACGGCAGCACCGGTCGTGCCGCCGTCCCGTCCGGTGCCTCCACCGGTGCCTTCGAGGCCATCGAACTCCGTGACGGTGACCCCAACCGTTACCAGGGCAAGGGCGTGGAGAAGGCCGTCCTCGCCGTCATCGAGCAGATCGGCCCGGAGCTGGTCGGCTACGACGCCACCGAGCAGCGCCTGATCGACCAGGCCATGTTCGACCTGGACGCCACCGACAACAAGGGCTCGCTCGGCGCCAACGCCATCCTCGGCGTCTCCCTCGCCGTCGCGCACGCCGCCTCCGAGGCCAGCGACCTGCCGCTCTTCCGCTACCTCGGCGGCCCGAACGCGCACCTGCTGCCCGTGCCGATGATGAACATCCTCAACGGCGGGTCGCACGCGGACTCGAACGTCGACATCCAGGAGTTCATGATCGCGCCGATCGGCGCCGAGTCGTTCTCCGAGGCGCTGCGCTGGGGCACCGAGGTCTACCACACGCTGAAGAAGGTCCTGAAGAGCAAGGGCCTGGCCACCGGCCTCGGCGACGAGGGCGGCTTCGCCCCGAACCTCGACTCCAACCGCGCCGCCCTCGACCTCATCCTCGAGGCCATCAAGGAGGCCGGTTACGTCCCCGGCGAGCAGATCGCGCTCGCCCTCGACGTCGCCGCGTCCGAGTTCTACAAGGACGGCACGTACCAGTTCGAGGGCAAGTCCCGCTCGGCCGCCGAGATGACCGAGTACTACGCGGAGCTCGTCGCCTCGTACCCGCTCGTCTCCATCGAGGACCCGCTCTTCGAGGACGACTGGGCCGGCTGGAACGCCATCACCGAGAAGCTCGGCGACAAGGTGCAGCTCGTCGGCGACGACCTGTTCGTCACCAACCCCGAGCGCCTGGCCCGCGGCATCGAGGAGAACTCGGCCAACGCCCTGCTCGTCAAGGTCAACCAGATCGGTTCGCTGACCGAGACCCTGGACGCCGTCGAGATGGCCCAGCGCAACGGCTTCAAGTGCATGATGTCCCACCGCTCCGGCGAGACCGAGGACGTCACCATCGCCGACCTGGCCGTCGCCACCAACTGCGGCCAGATCAAGACCGGCGCCCCGGCCCGCTCCGAGCGCGTCGCCAAGTACAACCAGCTCCTGCGCATCGAGGAGATCCTCGACGACGCCGCGGTCTACGCCGGCCGCAGCGCCTTCCCGCGCTTCAAGGGCTGAGCGGTCGCACGGGCTGAGCACGCTCGCGCAGCCCTGTAGTTACCTACGTCCCCGCACCCGGTCCCGTACCGTGTGCGGGGACGTACGTACGTTTACGCGCCGCGCTGCTCTGGGGAGGCGGAACCATGGCCAAGGCCGGGACCAAGGACCGGTTCTCCACGGCTACCCGCCTGCGGCTGCTCGGCGAGCAGACCGCCGAGCGCGTCTACCGCTCCCAGACCAAGCGCCAGGCGCGCCGCTCCCGGCTCACCGGCCGCGCCGCCCTCCTCGCGCTCGTGATCTGCTCCCTGGTCGTCGCCCTCGCCTACCCCATGAGGCAGTACGTCTCCCAGCGCGCCGAGATCGACGATCTGCGCCGCCAGAAGGCCGAGCGCCGGGCGGATGTCGAGAAGCTGCGCGACGAGAAGGCCCGCTGGCAGGACGACGCGTACGCGGAGCAGCGCATCCGGGACCGGCTGCACTACGTGATGCCGGGCGAGACCGGGTTCACCGTGATCGACCCCGCGGCGGCGAGGAGCCGGCGCGCGGATCAGGGTGCGGCCTCGCGCCCCTGGTACTCGAACGTGTGGGACGGCGTCGACAAGGCCGACCGCCCGGACGACTGACCGGCCCCGATCCGACCTGACCCGAATTGACCCGAACCGATCCGAACCGAACTGACCGTCGATCACCCGCCGATCGACCACTGATGGAAAGACAGGCATGGAAACGCCCCCGCCGACCACCCCGCGCACCGAGCCCACCGACGCCGACGTCGAGGCCTTCAAGCAGCAGCTCGGCCGACCGCCGCGCGGGCTGCGGGCCATCGCGCACCGCTGCCCCTGCGGTCAGCCGGACGTCGTCGAGACGGCGCCGCGCCTCCCGGACGGGACGCCGTTCCCGACCACGTACTACCTGACGTGCCCGCGGGCCGCGTCCGCGATCGGCACCCTTGAGGCCAACGGCGTCATGAAGGAGATGTCGGAGCGTCTGACGACCGACCCCGAGCTGGCCGCCGCCTACCGCGCCGCCCACGAGGACTACCTCGCGCGCCGCGACGCCATCGAGGTCCTTGAGGGCTTCCCGAGCGCGGGCGGCATGCCGGACCGCGTGAAGTGCCTGCACGTCCTGGTCGGCCACTCGCTGGCCGCGGGCCCCGGTGTGAATCCGCTCGGCGACGAGGCGATCGCGATGCTGCCCGAGTGGTGGGCGAAGGGCCCCTGCGTCACCCCCTGCGCGCCCGAGGGCGACGCGTGACCCGCGTCGCCGCCGTCGACTGCGGCACGAACTCGATCCGCCTCCTGGTCGCGGACGCCGACCCGGTCACCGGTGAACTCGTCGACCTGGACCGGCGGATGACGATCGTCCGCCTGGGCCAGGGCGTGGACCGGACCGGCCGTCTCGCCCCCGAGGCCCTGGAGCGCACCTTCGCGGCCTGCCGCGAGTACGCCGAGGTGATCAAGGAGCATGGCGCCGAGCGGGTCCGCTTCGTCGCCACCTCCGCGTCCCGCGACGCGGAGAACCGCGACGAGTTCGTCCGGGGCGTCCTGGACATCCTGGGCGTCGAGCCGGAGGTCATCACCGGCGCGCAGGAGGCGGAGTTCTCCTTCACCGGCGCGACCAAGGAACTGACCGGCCGCGACGACCTCGCCAAGCCGTACCTGGTCGTGGACATCGGCGGTGGTTCGACGGAGTTCGTGGTCGGCGCGGAGAAGGTGCGGGCGGCCCGCTCGGTGGACGTCGGCTGCGTCCGGATGACCGAGCGCCATCTCGTACGCGACGGGGTCGTCGCGGACCCTCCGACACGGGAGCAGTTCGCCGCGGTCCGCGCGGACATCGAGGCGGCACTCGACCTCGCCGAGGCCACGGTCCCGCTGAAGGAGGCGCGCACGCTGGTGGGCCTGGCGGGCTCGGTCACCACGCTCGCCGCGATCGCCCTCGGCCTGGAGACCTACGACAGCACGGCGATCCACCACTCCCGCCTCTCCTACACCCAGGTCGCCACGATCACCGCCCGCTTGATGACAGCGCCCCACGCCGAACGCGCCGCGATCCCGTCAATGCACCCGGGCCGCGTCGACGTGATCGCGTCCGGCGCCCTGGTCCTGCTCGCGATCATGGACAGGATCGGCGCGCAAGAGGTGATCGTGAGCGAACACGACATCCTGGACGGCATTGCTTACCAGGTGGCGGAGGATGTCGAAGCGGGGCGGAATCTTGGCTGACCTGCGACGATTCCTCCGGATACGTCGTCCGTAGACTCCAGGGGCTGCGGGCCGAGATCGGCTCGAGAGGGGTTGCCATGTCGCAGACCGAGGGTGCGCGGCTGTTCCGCGAAGCGTGGATCGCGGGGGTGCGGAAGTACTTTCCCGGAGAGCCGAAGCCGGGATATGTGACTCCCTGGGAGGAAACACCCGAGTGGGAGCGGCAGGCCGCGGGTGCCGTGTACGAACAGGTTCGGCAGCTCCTCGACCTCAGTGGTGGGCATGCGTCGCGGCTGAGCCGTGAGCAGAAGAGCCGGTTTGTCGCCACCGCCTGGACGGCTCAGATGTACAGGCACTTCGAGGATCCGAAGCCGGGATACGTGGCCGACTGGCCGGCCCTTCCCGAGTGGCAACAGGAGACTGACGCGGACATCTTCGAGGCCATTGAGGAAGACGTCGCCTGACGGCTCCCAGGGCCCGGTCCGCGGGGCGTCTACGGGGTGTGGCCCGGGGTGTACTGGGCCGCGTACTCGTCCGTCGGCGGGATGACCGTGATGACGTCGATCAGCACGCCGTCCGGTGCCGCGACGATGAAGTGGCGTTGGCCGAACTCCTCCGTGCGCAGGGGGAGGAGTTCGGGCAGGCCCGCCTCGTCGACCAGTCTGCGGTGTTCCGCGTCTGCGTCGTCGACCTCGAAGTTCAGCAGGAGGCCGCCCTTGAGCGCCGTGCGGTGACCCTCGGGGAGCGTGGGGTGGGTGTGGTCGAGCAGGGCCAGTTCGTACTGCGGGGCGTCCGGGCGGCGGAGGCTGACGTACCAGTCCGCCTCGAAGGTCACCTCGAAGCCGAAGTGCCGGGTGTAGAAGCGGCGTGCCGCGGCGACGTCGCCGGTGGCTATCACCGGGTAGAAGCTTCCGAGCTTGGTCTGCATGGTGGGTCCCCTTCTGTCTCTACGCCCTGTACGCCCTGTACGCGCATTCGCATACCCCGGGTATGTGAGAGCTGAGACGGTAACATACCCGAGGTATGTGAAAAGGGAGGCGGATCAGGGATGGCTGGCACGCGGGCCGAGCAGCGCGCGGCGACCCGGCGGGCGCTGTTGGTCGAGGGGCGGCGGAGGTTCGCCGTCGACGGCTATCACGATGTGGTCCTCGCCGAGGTGGCGCAGGCCGTCGGGGTCACCAAGGGCGCGGCCTACCACCACTTCGAGAGCAAGGCCGGGCTCTTCCGCGCCGTCGTCGCCGAGGTGCAGCGCGAGGTGGGCGAGAGGGTCGCCGAGGCCGCTGAGCGGCATGAGGATCTCTGGGAGCAGCTGCGGGCCGGGTGCCGGGCCTTCCTCGCCGCCGGGCGCGACCCCGTGGTGCGCCGCGTCGTACTGATGGACGCCCCGGCCGTACTGGGGTGGGACGAGTGGCGGGCCATGGACGAGGACTCCTCCGCCCGGCACCTGACCGAAGCACTCGACGCCCTCGTCGCGGCCCGCGTCATCGCCGACCAGCCCGTGGAGCCCCTCGCGCGCCTGCTGTCGGGGGCGATGAACGAGGCGGCGCTGTGGCTCGCGCGGTCGGCGGATCCGGGCGCGCCGGACAAGGCGGAGCAGGCCCTGGACCGCCTCCTGAGCGGGCTTCGCGCCCCGAACGGCTGACCTCGGGGCCCTGCGGTGACGCCCTGTCGGGAAAGTTCGTGAAGTTCTTCACAAGGAATTCGGCCCTCGCGGACGAGGTTCTTGCCCGCCGAGGCCCGGAATGGGTCATTCAGAGGCTTCCCGGCGTGTGGCCGCCGCGTTTCGGGAAAGGAGCCGAGGAGTGAAGCGGAGTGGTGGTCCACTCCGGGCGAGGAGCCGGAGCGGCAGCTCACAAGGGGTGGACAACGACTCGCGTTACACCGTGGTTCCCCTGGGACGCCATGACCTCGGTCACGTGGGCGGCGAAGTGTAGCAGAGCCCCTTGGGATGCTTGTGAAGGGGCGCACGAGCGACCCCCGCCGGACGGGTGGATACTCGATGGCATGAGCACCACGGAGCGTCCCAGGATCCTCGTAGTAGGCGGTGGGTACGTAGGCCTGTACGCAGCTCGGCGCATTCTCAAGAAGATGCGCTTCGGAGAGGCGACCGTCACGGTCGTCGACCCCCGGTCGTACATGACTTACCAGCCCTTCCTCCCCGAAGCCGCCGCCGGCAGCATCTCGCCGCGGCACGTCGTCGTCCCGCTGCGACGCGTGCTGCCCAAGGCGGAGGTACTCACCGGCCGGGTCACCACCATCGACCAGGACCGGAAGGTAGCCACCATCGCCCCGCTCGTGGGCGAGGCGTACGAGCTGCCCTTCGACTACCTCGTCATCGCGATGGGCGCGGTCTCCCGCACCTTCCCGATCCCCGGCCTCGCCGAACAGGGCATCGGCATGAAGGGCATCGAGGAGGCCATCGGCCTGCGCAACCACGTTCTCGAACAGCTGGACAAGGCCGACTCCACGACCGACGAGGACGTCCGCCGCAAGGCGCTGACCTTCGTCTTCGTCGGCGGTGGCTTCGCGGGTGCGGAGACCATCGGCGAGGTCGAGGACATGGCCCGCGACGCGGCCAAGTACTACAACAACGTCAAGCGCGAGGACATGCGCTTCGTCCTCGTCGACGTCGCCGACAAGATCCTCCCCGAGGTCGGCCCCAAGCTCGGCCAGTACGGCAAGGAGCACCTGGAGGGCCGCGGCGTCGAGGTCTACCTGAAGACCGGCATGGACTCCTGCGTGGACGGCCACGTCGTCCTCAACAACGGCCTGGAAGTCGACTCCAACACGATCGTGTGGACCGCCGGCGTCAAGCCGAACCCGGCGCTCACCCGCTTCGGTCTGCCGCTCGGCCCCCGCGGCCACGTGGACACCAAGACCACGCTCCAGGTGCAGGGCACGGACTACATCTGGGCCGCGGGCGACAACGCCCAGGTGCCGGACATGGCCGCCCGCAAGGCAGGCAACGAGAACGCCTGGTGCCCGCCGAACGCCCAGCACGCGCTGCGCCAGGCCAAGGTCCTCGGCGACAACGTGATCTCCGGCATGCGGGGCTTCCCGCAGAAGGAGTACAGCCACGCCAACAAGGGTGCGGTCGCCGGTCTCGGCCTGCACAAGGGCGTCGCGATGATCGTCATGGGCAAGATGAAGATCAAGCTCAAGGGCCGTCTCGCCTGGTACATGCACCGCGCGTACCACGGCATGGCGATGCCGACGTTCAACCGCAAGATCCGCGTCTTCGCGGACTGGACGCTCGGCATGTTCCTCAAGCGTGAGGTCGTCTCCCTCGGTGCTCTGGAGGCCCCGCGCGAGGAGTTCTACGAGGCCGCCAAGCCGGCCCCGAAGCCGCAGGCCGCGGCCGAGCCCGCCCCGGCGGACAAGGCCAAGTCCGAGGAGAAGGCCAAGGCCTCCTGACCTCGCGTCACTGATCCACCCCGAAGGGGGCCGCCCGCCATCCGTGGTGCGGGCGGCCCCCTTCGGCGTGCGCCGGGACTGCGCGAGGGCCCTTCGGTGTTTACGTGGTGTGCGGACCGTCAAGCGGTCCTTCCTCACGGAGGTGTGCGCCATGGAGAACGCCGCACTGCGGCTGAAGGAACTCGCCGAGCGGCTCATCGGAGCCGAGCTGCCGGTACGCATCCGCGGCTGGGACGGTTCCGAGGCCGGACCCCCCGGCGCCCCCACGCTCGTCGTACGCGACCGCCGCGCCCTGCGCCACCTCCTGTGGAAGCCGGGCGAACTGGGCCTCGCCCGCGCCTGGGTCGCCGGTGACCTGGACGTCGACGGGGATCTCTACGAGACCCTGGACCGGATGGCGGGGTTCATCTGGGAGCGCGGCGAGGACGCGAGGACCCTGCGGCAGGCCGTGCGCGACCCCGAGTTCCGCGCCGCCGCCCGCAAGCTGCTCGCCCTCTCCGCGCCCTTCCTGCCGCCCGCCCCGCCACCGGAGGAGCGGCGCAGACGCGGCCGCCTCCACCGGCACACCAAGCACAGCGACCGGCGGGCCATCAGCCACCACTACGACGTGGGCAACGACTTCTACGAGCTGGTGCTCGGCCCCTCGATGGTCTACTCCTGCGCCTACTGGGCCGCGCCCGACGCCACCCTGGAGGACGCCCAGCGCGACAAGCTCGAACTCGTCTCCCGCAAGCTCGGCCTGGAGCCCGGCATGCGCCTGCTCGACGTCGGCTGCGGCTGGGGCTCCATGGCGATCCACGCGGCCCGCGAGCACGGCGTCAACGTCGTCGGCGTCACCCTCTCCCAGGAGCAGGCCGCGTACGCCAGGAAGCGCATCGCCGAGGAGGGGCTGACCGACCGGATCGAGATCCGCGTCCAGGACTACCGCGACGTGCGCGACGGCCCGTACGACGCGATCTCCTCCATCGGCATGGCCGAACACGTCGGCTCCGAGCGGTACTTGGAGTACGCGCACGATCTGCACGCCCTCCTGAAGCCGGGCGGGCGGCTGCTCAACCACCAGATCGCGCGCCGCCCGCAGACGGACGAATCGGCGTACTCGGTCGACGAGTTCATCGACGCGTACGTCTTCCCCGACGGGGAGCTGGCGCCGGTGGGGACCACCGTGAGCCTGCTGGAGCGGGCCGGGTTCGAGGTGCGGGACACGGAGGCCATCCGTGAGCACTACGCCCTCACCCTGCGCGGCTGGGTCGCCAACCTGGAGGCGGCGTGGCCCGAGGCCCAGCGCCTCACCTCGCCCGGCCGCGCCCGCGTCTGGCGGCTCTACATGGCCGCCTCCGCGCTCGCCTTCGAACGCAACCGCATCGGCGTCAACCAGGTCCTGGCGGTGAAGACCCCCGAGGACGGCGCCTCGGGGCTGCCGCTGCGCACCCGGGAGTGGCGGGCCTGACCGCGTACGCACGAGAGGCCATGAGCGCGTACGTACGTGGAAGGGGCCCCCGGCGGTGAATCGCCGGGGGCCCCTTCCACGTACCGCTGACCGCCTACTCGCTCTTGATGGCCATCAGCGGGTTCAGCTTCGCCGCGCTGCGGGCCGGCCACATCGCCGCGAGGACGCCGACCAGGGCCGCGATCCCGAGGAAGACCACGATGCGGGCGAGCGGGATCTCCATGGAGTACGTGGAGACGCTGTTCGAGATGGTGCCGCCCGCGACCCAGCCCATGAAGAGGCCGAGACCGATGCCGAGCACCGCGCCGAACAGGGAGATGATGACCGCCTCGAGGCGCACCATCTGCTTGACCTTCGCGCGGTCCAGGCCGATCGCCCGCAGCATGCCGATCTCGTGCTTGCGCTCGAAGACCGACATGGCGAGGGTGTTGATCACGCCGAGCACCGCGATCAGGACGGCCATGGCGAGCAGGCCGTAGAGCATGTTCAGCATCATGTTGATGGCGCCGGCCACCGCGTTGCTGATCGCGTCCTTGTCCTGGACGGTGATGGCGGGGTTCTCGCCGAGGGCCTTGACGATGGCGTCCTCGGCCTTGTCGGAGGCGCCGCCCTTCATCTTCACGAGCACCTGCTTGTCGACGACCTTGGTCAGGTGCTTGTCGACGAGGGAGGTGGGGGCGAAGACGCCGCTGAGCATCTCGTTGCCCTCGTAGACCCCGGAGACCTTCGCCTCGACCGTCTTGCTGTCGTCGTCGAACTTCAGCGGGAAGGTGTCGCCCGCCTTGAGGCCCTGGTCCTTGGCCAGCTCGTCGTCGATGAGCACCCCGCCGGCCTTCAGGCCCTCCGCCGAGCCGCCGGTGAAGTCCATGCCGACCAGGCTGCCGAAGGTCTTCGGGTCGACACCGGAGATGTTGGTGTAGCCGCCGTCGGCCTCGCCGTACGCCTGGCGCAGCGGGCTGGTCGCCTCGACGTCCGGGATCTTGTCCAGCTTCTCGCGGACCTCGGGGGTCAGCGGCTGGAAGTTCGCCATGGAGACGCTGTAGTCGGCCTTCATGGAACCGGCGGCCATCTTGTTGATGGCGGTGCCCATGGAGGTGGCGACGACCGTCATCGCCGTGATGAGGGTGAGGCCGATCATCAGCGCGGAGGCGGTGGACGCCGTACGGCGCGGGTTGCGCACCGAGTTGAGGCGGGAGAGCTTGCCGGTGACGCCGAACGGCCTCAGGAGCGGGGCCGCGGCGGCGATGAACGGGCGGGAGAGCAGCGGCGTGAGGACGATGACGCCGACGAGCATGACGCCCGCGCCGCCCGACTTCACGTAGTTGTCGTCCATGAAGAGCATCAGCGCGCCGAGGGCGACGATGACGGACCCGATGGTGTTGCGGACCACGAGGCCGCGCGTGGTCGGCGTCGCGTGGACGCTGTTCATCGCGGCGACCGGCGGGATCCGCGCGGCGCGGCGGCCCGGCAGCCAGGCGGCCAGCATCGTCACGACGACGCCGATGAGCAGGGCGACCAGGATCGTGGTCGGGGCGATGACGAGCGGGCCCGAGGGCAGCGAGGCACCGGCGGAGTTCATCAGGGACTCCAGGCCGACCGCCACGCCGATGCCGAGCGCGAAGCCGGTCACGGCGGCGATCACACCGACGAGGAACGCCTCGATCAGCACGGAGCGCGTCACCTGGCGGCGCGAGGCGCCGACGGCCCGCATGAGCGCGAGCTCCTTGGTGCGCTGGGCGACCAGCATGGTGAAGGTGTTGGCGATGATGAAGATGCCGACGAAGAGCGCGATGCCCGCGAAGATGAGCAGGACCTGGCTCATGGAGCTGGTCTGCTCCTCGATCATGCTGTCCTGCTGGGCCTTCAGCTCCCCGCCCGTCATGGTCGGGTGGTCCTCGGGCAGCACCTTCTCGACCGAGCGCTCAAGGGCCGCCTCGGAGGTGCCCCCGGCCGCCTTCACGTCGATCTCGTCGTACTGGGTCTTGTTCAGCTCCTTGAAGGCGGTCTTGTTGTCGAACACCACCAGGCTGCCGCCCGCGACGACGCTGCCCTCGTCGGTGTCGAAGACGCCGCTGACCTTCGCGGTGCGGACCGGGCCGTCCGTCGAGTAGCGGACGGTGTCGCCCACCTTGTAGCCGGTGCGGCTCGCGGTACGGGAGTCCAGGGCGAGGTCGCCCGCGGACTTCGGGGCGGCGCCGTCGGTGAAGTCGTAGCGCGGGTCCTTGCCGTCCTTGCCCGGGTAGTAGTTGGCGCCGGTGGTGCCCCACTCGCCGCCGACGAGCTTGCCGTCCTTGTCGGCGAGCGCGGTGAACCCGGAGACGGAACCGAGCGCGGACTCGGCGCCGGGCAGCTCCCCGACCTTCTTCAGGAGGGAGTCGGTGAGCTGGGGCTTCTCCTTCTTCTCGTCCTCACCCGACCCGCCTTCGGAGAGGACGGCGACGGAGACGTGGTCGAAGCTCTTCGCCGACTTGTTCTTGTAGGCGTTGCCGAAGGTGTCGGTGAAGACGAGGGTGCCGGACACGAAGGCGACACCGAGCATGACGGCGAGCACGGTCATCAACAACCGGGCTTTATGCGCGAGCACATTGCGCAGGGCGGTACGGAACATGGGTGTGAGTCCAGGTGAGGGGGGAAGGAGCGCCCCGTCAGGGGCAGGAGGGCTGGGGAAGCGCCCCGTCAGGGGCGCGGGGAACTGCGCGACCAGCCACAACGGCCCCGCAGTAGAAGATGAACCGGCGCTTAGCTGGTCCGCCCCTTGGCGTCAAAGTGCTTCATCCGGTCAAGCACGCCCTCGGCGGTCGGCCGGTGCATCTCGTCCACGATCCGCCCGTCAGCAAGAAAGATCACGCGATCCGCGTAAGACGCGGCGACCGGGTCATGCGTGACCATCACGACGGTCTGCCCGAGGTCCCGCACGGAGTTCCGCAGGAACCCAAGCACCTCCGCGCCCGAGCGCGAGTCGAGGTTTCCGGTCGGCTCGTCACCGAAGATGATCTCCGGCTGGGAGGCGAGCGCGCGGGCCACCGCGACCCGCTGCTGCTGCCCGCCGGACAGCTCGGTCGGCCGGTGGCTCAGGCGCCCCGAGAGGCCGACCATCTCGATGACCTGCTCCAGCCACCGCTTGTCCGGCTTGCGGCCCGCGATGTCCATGGGAAGCGTGATGTTCTCCAGGGCGGTGAGCGTCGGCAGCAGGTTGAACGCCTGGAAGATGAAGCCGATCTTGTCCCGGCGGAGCTTGGTGAGCTGCTTGTCCTTGAGCGTGGACAGCTCGGTCTCGCCGAGGCGGACCGACCCCGAGCTGAAACTGTCCAGGCCCGCGACGCAGTGCATCAGCGTCGACTTGCCCGAGCCCGAGGGGCCCATGATCGCGGTGAACTCGCCCTGTCCGAAGTCGACGGAGACGTGGTCCAGGGCGACCACCTGGGTCTCACCCTGTCCGTACACCTTGGAGAGATCCGTGGCGCGCGCGGCCACGGCTGTGGCGCGGGTGGCGAAGGGGGTGGTGGTCACGGGACGGTGCTCCTGTCGGGACGACGAGTGGGGACTTACTCCATCGTGCTGCCCGATCGGTGCCGTGTAGTCAGCCGCTGTTCCGGTTCCGGGGGCCCTCTCGAGTCGGACCCGGGTGCGCCGTGTCATACCTGGGGATGAGGGGCGCCCCTGAGAGGGGAGGACGGGCGTCCCTGAGAGGGGAGGACGGGCGTCCCTGGGAG
>NZ_WMBF01000184.1:0-12178 GCF_019400875.1 Streptomyces anatolicus
ACCCCATGGAATTCATCGTTCTCCCGGACCACCCCGCTGCCGCCGCCGTGCTCGCTCTGTCGCCGCACAGGGCCGGGGACAAGATGGTCAGGCACCCCTCGGGCAGACCCTGGATCATCGGGAGTTGGCGGGACGAAGAGCTCACCTCCGCGTCCGCCGGCCCCAACGCGGTGGTCCTGCTCGGGCGGACCCGCATCGGCGAGCCGGAGCTCGCCCGCAAGCTCGCGGCGATGCGCTCAGTGACCGACGTCGACTCGTTTAGCCGCTCCTCGCACGGTTGCTTCCACCTGCTCGCCTCCATCGATGGCCAGGTCAGGGCACAGGGCAGCCTCACCACGGTCTGCCAGGTCTTCTACGGATCCGTGGGCGGGGTGGCGGTGGCCGCCGACCGGCCGCAGAGTGTGGCCGCGCTCACCGAGGCCGGCATCGATGAGGAAGTCGTGGCACTTCGCCTCCTGTCTCCCGCCGCGCCGCATCCCTTGTCCCAGGCCTGCCTGTGGCGCGGGGTCACCTCCGTGCCGCTGGGCCACTACCTGCTGATGCCCGCCAACAGCGGTGCGCGGCCTGTCCGTTGGTGGACGCCACCCGAACCGAGCGTTCCGTTGGCCCAAGGCGCCGACACACTGCGCCGGGCGCTGGAGGCGGCAGTCGGGACGCGGACCGCCCACTCCGCTACGGTGAGCGCCGATCTCTCCGGCGGCATGGACTCCACCAGTCTGTGCTTCCTCGCCGCACCACGAGCCGCCCGGCTGGTCACCTACCACCACGTGCCCTTGGATCCTTCGAACGACGACGGCGTCTGGGCCGCTCGGTGCGCGGCCGACCTGCCTGACGCACGGCATGTCAAAGAGCACTCCGACGCGGCACCGGCCTGGTATGCCGGGTGTCTGACCACCGACGAGGACGTGGAGGGACCTTTCCCCCTCATCCGGACCCGCGCGAAACTGGATCATCTTGCTCGGACGATGGCCGCGCTGGGTTCGACAGCGCACCTTCAGGGCATCGGAGGGGACGAGCTGTTCCACGGCCGTGCCACAGGTGCGCACGCGCTGGCCCGCGCACACCCTCTCCGAGCGATGCGGCAGGTGCGGGTCGTCAGGAGCATGAACCGCTGGACGACGCCCGCCACCATCGGCTACCTCCTGTCCGGCGGCACCTACGCCCACTGGCTCCGCTCCTCCGCCGACCTCCTCGCCCCGCGGCCGAGGAAGCGGGCGACGGCGCCGGGGTGGGAGAGCCGGCCCGCAATGCCGGTGTGGGCAACGCCCCGAGCGGTCGACACCGTACGCACCCTCATCCGCGCGGCGGCGGACGAGGAGCCGGACCCGCTCGCCCCGCTGCCGGTGCAGCACGACATGCTGAGCGTCGCTCGGCTCTGCGGTGAGATGACACGTCGGGCCTCCCGCTTCACCGCACGTCACGGCCTCTCCTACGAAGCCCCATACCTCGACGACCGCGTCGTCGAGGCCGCGATGTCGGTCCGGCTGGAGGACCGGATCGCGGCCGGGCGCTACAAACCGGTGCTCGCGACCGCCATGCGGGACGTCCTTCCGGCGTACGCGCAAGGCCGCGCGACCAAGGGCGACTACAGCGGTGAGCTGTACGGCGGCCTGCGTCGGCACCGGGCCGACCTGCTCGAACTGTGCGAGGAGTCCGTGCTCGTGGAGATGGGGCTGGTCGACCGCGCGGCACTGAGGGGACTGCTGCTCGGCCTGCACCCCGACACCAGCCCTTTCATGGCCTTCGACTCGACGCTGGCCTGCGAACTCTGGCTCCGATCCCCGTACCGGGACGACCGGAGTGGCACCACCGCGTCCCTCTCACCCCACCGCGAGGAAATCTGATGCGCTGCTCCCTTCACCCTCATGTCACTCACACCGAGACCGAGCACGGCGCGGTGCTCCTGAACGAGAAGACCGGCCGGTACTGGCAGGCCAACGACGCCGGGGCGCGGGTGCTGCGGTGCCTGCTCGACGGCGGGACGGCCAAGACCGCCGCGGCTGCCCTGTGCCCCGGCGATCCCACGGCGTACGAGCGGGCACTGCGCGACGTACAGGCCATGATCGACGGCCTGCACGAAGCCGGCCTGCTCGAGCCCGGCCTGGTGATCTCATGAGTGGCCTGGTCACCACCGAGGTGTCCGAGCGCCCGCCCTTCGCTCTCCGGATCACCGCACGGTGCGCGGTCGCCGTGGCGTTCGGTCTCGCCCGTCTCACGCCCGGCGGCCTACGGCGGGTCTTGCGCTTCATCAGCGCCCGGGCCCGTCCCGCGGGGCATGAGCAGGCGCTGCGTGCCCGCAGAGCGGTGGTCGCCGCCAGTGTGCGCTGCGCCGGCCCGTGGTGCCTGCCCCGGTCCATCGCCACAGCCCTTCTGTGCCGTGTCGGCGGGACATGGCCGGACTGGCACACAGGGGTGTGCGCGGAGCCCTTCCGCGCACACGCGTGGGTGGTCGCGGACGGCGAACCGGTCGGAGAGAGCAACGCCTCCCTCGTTCCCTTCCGTTCCGTCATCGTCGTGAAGGCCGGACGCTGAACAAGGTCCGCCACACGCGCCGCCCCTGCGGGCCGACACGTGCAACACAACGGCCGACCAGTCGTTCATCCTCATGCGGAACGCACACGCGTACCGCCGGTGAAGGAGGAGGAACGAGCGTGATGATCTGGAATTCCGTGAGGCCGCACGCTGCTGTGCTGGGCGTCATCGTTGCCATGACCGCCGTCTCGGCAGCCCCCGCCCAGGCCGGGCCCGCGCCCGCGGCCGCCGCCGAAGAGAGGCTGGTCGCTCACTACCACTCCAAGTCGGGGTGCCTCGGCGCGGGAGCGCAGGGCAAACGCAAGGGCAAGTGGGCGCACTACAGGTGCCTGCCCTCCTGGGACGGACCAGAGCCGTGGGGCCTGTGGGTATCTTGAGGCCGGGACCGGCCGCAGCCGCCGGCCACCCGCGCCCCAAGCCGGTGGCACGGGTGGCCGGAATGGCGCTGGGGCTGCTGGTGGCAGTACTGGCGCTGAAACTGACGGTGCTGTCCATGGCCGGGGAGCAGTGGCGCGCTGTCCACTACTCCCGGCCGCAGACCCTCGCTGAGGCCATACGGTGGGCGGTGGGGCTTCCGGTGTGGGTGATCGGCGTGCTGCTCCTCGCCGATCGTTCCGGCCGGCGGATGGGGGCGCTGCTGCTGGCCGCGGGGGCCGTGCTTGTCGTGCCGCGTACGGTGTCCGACCTGCTCGCCCTCATCGGCGACTGGTCGGCGCCGGTGGATGCGACGGTGCTTGCGCTCGCGGCCGTCGCGCTCGCAGGCCACCCTCTGAGCGTCCTCGTCTTTCCCGTGTGTTTCCTGCGCGAACGCTCCGTGCGACGGTGCCGGTGGTATGTGATCGCGCCGGCCGCCGCCGTCCACGCCGGTTACGGGGCTCTCTGGTTCCTCGGCGTGCCGGGGGCGCCGCCCTTCTTCAGCCCGTGGGCGGGGACCGCGACGGCGGAGTGGGCCCTTCAACACCTGGGCCCCGTCAGCCAGTTGGTGGACTGGGTGAGTGGTGCGGTGGCGCTCGCCGTGACGGCGATCGTGGCCCATTGCGCACTGTCGGGGAACGACGCGGCGGAGCGCCGTCGCTGGCTGCTGCTCGCCGTCGCCTACGCCGCCTGTGTGTCCCTGCTGCTCGGCGGAGGGTGGGGGGAACGCTGGACCATGGCCGCCCGTGCCGCGGGAGGCACGGTCTGGGTCGCCGTCATCTGCCTGACCGTGGCCAGAAGCGATGTCTGGCGGCTGGAACGTGCGACCGTCCACCGATTGTCCGTGGCGTTCGTCCTCACCCTCTTCGGCACCGCCGCGGCGAGCGCGGCCTTGGCCATCTGGGCAGCTCTTCCGGCCGTACGCAGTACGACGTCGTTGACCGTCGCGGGCTGCGCGCTACTGATCGGCTGGGGCACCCGGCCCGTGCTGGTGCTGTCGTCTCTCCGGGTCGAGCGCTTCTTCTACGGTTCGAGAACCCGGCCCCACCACGCCATGAGAAGACTGGTGACGCGGCTGCAGGAGGCCCCCGACCCCTGGGACGTACCGGAGCAGATCTGCCGCAGCGCGGTGGAGGACCTGGGCGTCTCCGGGGCAGCGGTCGAGGTCGACACCCGGTCAGGTGTACGTCGGCTCGGCGCGGTCGGAGTGCCGGTCAACGAACCCAAGCAGGTTTTCACCCTTCGCCACCACGGCCAGGTGGTGGGGCGCCTGGAAGTGGCGCGCGACGGCACGAGCACGCCCGTGGAGAGGGACAGTGACCTGCTGTCCCTGCTGGCGGATCAGGCGGCGCCCGCCCTCGCGGCGCTGCGACTGGTCGAGGAGACCCAGGCCGCCCGGGAAAGCCTCGTACTCGCCCGCGAAGAGGAACGCCGTCGGCTGCGCCGCGAGATCCATGACGGTCTCGGCCCCCAACTTGCCGCCGTGCAGATGAGGTTGGGCACCGCGCAGGCGTGCGTCGGGTCGCAGTCGGCGGCGCCGGTGCATCTGCGGGCAGCCGCCGAAGGGCTCAGTGAGGCACTGACCGAAGTACGCCGCATCACCGCAGGACTGACACCGGCCGTCCTGGTGGAGCGTGGCCTCCTCGAAGCGATCCGGATCCTGGCGCACCGGTTGAGTACCGAGGTGGTACGGGTCGTCGTGGCCGACTCCGCGACGACCGTGCCCGCGCTGGCACCCGCGGTGGAGACGGCCGCCTACCGCATCGCCGCCGAGGCGATGACCAACGCCGTGCGCCATTCCGGGGCCCGCCGCGTACGAGTCGGTCTGAGCGTCACACCCACCTCGCTGACCGTCGAGGTCAGTGACGACGGCAACGGTCTGCGGGGCGGGGGCGTGCCGGGTACGGGCCTCGCCTCGTTCACAGAGCGGGCCGAGGAGATCGGCGGGACAACCGGCGTACGCACGGGCCCTCATGGCACCGCCGTGCACGCCACCTTGCCCCTCACCCGGCAGGGCCGAGAACGAGGAGGGCCATGAGCGCCCAGGACGAAACAGCCGAGCAGGAGCATGCGGCAGCGGCAGCGGCACAGCCCCGGCGAGTACTGCTGGTGGACGACCACCCCCTGTTCCGGGAAGGGCTCGTGGCCGCGATCGACCTGGACGACCACTTCACCGTGGTCGCGGAGGCGGCCAGCGGCGAAGAAGCACTCACCGAAGCCGCACGCACCGCTCCCGACCTGGTGGTCATGGATCTCGGCCTGCCCGGCCTCTCCGGCATCGAGACCACACGCCAAATGCTCATCGCCCACCCGCACATGCGCATCATGGTGATGACGATGTCCGAGGACGACGACAACCTTCTGGCGGCGATGCGTGCCGGTGCTCACGGCTATCTCCTGAAGGGGGCTCTGCGTGAGGACGTCCTGCACGCCCTGCACACGGTCGCGCGGGGCGGCGCGGTCTTCAGCCCGCAGATGGCCGAGCGGCTGAGCGCGCTTTTCGCTGCTTGCGGCAGCACACCGGCGAGGGAGGCGTTTCCGACGCTCACGGCCCGAGAACGCGAGATCCTCGATCTGCTCGCGGTCGGCCTCAGCTACCGGCAGATCGCGCAGCGGCTCTGCGTCGTGGACAAGACAGTGCGCAATCACGTCGGAGCCATCTTCTCCAAGCTCCAGGTCCACGACCGCGCCGCGGCGATCGTCCGGGCCCGCAACGCGGGCCTGGGACCTCAGCCGCAGTGAGCAACTTTCTTGGCTTGTTCTAGGGTTGTGGCCATGGCCAAGGGGATGGGGCGGCGGCCCAAGGTGGACCTGGACAGCGGCGTCGAGGACGTGACGCTGTCCATCTTGGAGTGGCTTGGCGAGCAGGGGGTCGCTGCCATGATCCGGGTCGACGCGGAGCGCATGCGCGACGGTCAGCCGGCGTGGACATTCGCCGCTTCCGGTGGCCCGCTGGACGGCGGGATGAGAGCGGACGGGGCCTCGGTCGCCGAGTGCATGGGCATAGCTCTGCTCCGACTGCGCGAGGCCGGGCTGGCCGTGCCGTTCTGAGGTAGTGGTCCGCCTGGTTCCCCCAGGGGTGGCGGAGCCTCTAGCAGCCTCGTGTGCGAGCCGGGAGGCTCCGAGGCTGCCGCCGATGAAGCGGGTCTCCAGCGGCAGCAGAACCCTCTCCGGCCCGGGGTCTTCGACGACACCCCCGTCTTTGAGCGCCAGCCCCTTACGCCAGCTCACCTCCAGGCGCTCCGGAACTTCTCTTACGCTGCCGACCAGCTCTACATCGTCTTCTCGACAAGCGGCGGAGCGGAGGTGCTGCCTCTCGATCGTTTCCGGGTCGGTGGGGGATGGGGCCGTATCCTCTCCAAGCCCACGCAGGGGCAGATGCAGCCGACGTCCTCGCCGGGCTTTCGGGTTCTCAAGTGATGGTCGACCCGCCAGGCGCCGACGCGACGACGACGCCCTGCGGGCCGAATCCGATGATGTCCATCGTCCCGTCGTCGGTGCTTCCCGCGACGGTGTTCCTTGCCGGGCGTGTTGACGCGAAGCCGCGTCGAAGTGGTGGGCAGCGGCCCTGGCCTGCGGTGAGTCCCCCGCCTTCGCGGCGGGTGGCCGTGCGCGGGCTCGGCGGGGCGCGCGGGGCGCACAGCGCGGTGCGGGTGTCGCGCGTCGGCCTTGGCCGGTCCTAGACCAGTACCCCCGTCGGCCGGTTGCGCAGGCGCACGCCAATTGGCCGAATCTGTACGCGGGGAGGGGGTCGGTGCCCGCTCCGGGCGTGGCGCGGGCGGGAGTTGGGGCGGTGGCGCGTACTCGACCGGTGCGCGTCGGTCGCGGAGCGGAAGCGGCCACGGCGTGTTACGCCACCGTCCCGTCGGCGAGGTTCGGAACGTCCGCTGGCCAAATCATTACCCCAGATCAGGGGAGATCTCGGCCAAGATGCCGATGGCGCGACGGAGCTTCATGGGGGCCGGTCCGGCGGCGTTCAGCATGCCCGTCCACGCACTGGCCGCGTTCTTTTCGGCACAGTCCGGTTTGCGGATGAGGGCCCTGGGCACACGCTGCGGTGCGGTATTCGGCGGTCGGCCGTGATGCGCGGTCGGCCGGTCGAAGTGGCTGAGCGGTGACGCAAAAGCACCGGCGGAGCACTCTCCGTTCAACCTCAGGGGGTTGCTTGCAGGTGACTCGCCGTGAAGACTGTGGCCGAGTTCCATCGAAACGAAGGTTTCCGAGGGGGCGCAGCATGCCAATCGCGGCACAGGACGCGCTGTGATTGCGTACTCTCAAACTCGTTTTCGAACGGCCGGGCCTGGGGGGTCCGCTGTCCGTCCAGGAACCGGGAGGGTCCCGCGTATAGGTGCGCGGGAGGTATCGCCGAGGGGGATGGGTTATGTCGGGTTGGCGCGCCGCACGACTGGGCCGACTGCGGGGCCGTAACCGGCCGTGCAGCCGCCGCGGCATCCCGCACGGCATGTGTTGAGGGCCGGGAGCCCGCCTTGGCGTCGGACTGACGCCGACCGGCCGCCCCGGCGCACGAAGGCCCCGCGGGGCGCGTGCCGTTCCTCCTCAGGTCCGGGCGACAGCGACACAGCCGTGCCCGAAGCTGCCCCAACTGGTCAGCCCCGGCCCGCCGTTCCACCCCACCCCTGTGCGCGTGACTCCACCGTGCCCGCACGCGCAAGCCGCTAGCAAGGGAGACAAGGTGATAAGCAAGCAACCGACGGGCGAGCGGCCCCTCTTGGAGGAGTTACCCGACCGCTGGCGGGGCTTACACGCGACCGGGCCGGTGCGCTACGACGAGACCCAGCGCGTCTGGCAGGTGCTTGACCACGAGACCGTCTCCGCCGTCCTCGCCGACCCGGCGACGTACTCCTCGGAGCTGTCCGCCCTCGCGCCCACCCAGTCCGACTTCGAGACCTTCACTCAGGGCAACTTCGTAGGCATGGACCCGCCGGAGCACCGCAAGCTCCGCACACTGGTGAGCCAGGCGTTCACCCCGCGCGTCGTACAAGGACTTGAGCCCCGCATCGAGGCGGTCTGCGCCCGGCTCCTCGACGCCGTGGCCGACCGCGACCGCTTCGATCTGGTCGACGCGCTGGCCTACCCCTTGCCGATCATCGTGATCGCCGAACTGCTCGGCATCCCCGCGGAGGAGCACCGGCTCTTCCAGGAGTGGGCGAGCGTCCTCTTCGGCGGCGACCAGCTCGGCGAGGCGCCCGAGATGGCCGACCTGGAGCGGGCGCTGGAGGCCATCGCCCCCACCGTGCGCGAGATGAACGGCTACATGCTGGAGCACATCCGCGCCCGCCGCGCCGACCCCGGTGACGACCTCACCAGCAGACTCATCGCCGCCGAGGTGGACGGTGTCCGCCTCGGCGACCAGGAGATGGTCGGCTTCGTGGCCCTGCTGCTCGTGGCCGGTCACATCACCACGACCGCGCTGCTCGGCAACGCGATCGTCACCTTCGACGGGCACCCCGACACGGATGCCGCGCTGCGCGCCGACCCCACGCGCGTCCCGGCCGCCGTCGAGGAGGTCCTGCGCTGGCTGCCGCCCTTCCCCGAACTGGGCCGCAGGGTCACCCGGCCCGTGGTCCTCGGCGGCCACGAGATCCCGGCCGACACGATGCTGATGGCCCATCTCGGCGCCGCCAACCGGGATCCCGCCCGTTTCACCGCCCCCGACGTCTTCGACGCGACCCGGAGTCCCAACCCCCACTTGACCTTCGGGCACGGCATCCACTTCTGTTTCGGCGCGCCGCTGGCCAGGCTGGAAGCGCGGATCGCTCTTCACATGTTGCATGAACGATTCCGCAAGCTGGTGATCCCCTCTTATGAGGACATCGTCTACCAGAACCCGGCCGTCCTCATCGGCGTACGACATCTGCCCGTAGAGGTCGGCAGACCGTAGCCCCGGCGCACGCAAGCGCCCCGGTCGGCCCGGAACCGCTCTTTCCGGGCTGGATCGGCACACCCGCACATGAGACCCACCCAACGGGAGTCCTCTTCTCATGCCCTACACCATCCCCGCCACCGCTCCGGTCGCCTTCCGGGCGCCGTCCCCGCCGAGCCATGAGTCACTCAGTCGTGAGCTGCGAGACCGTCTCGATGAACTGGCCCGCACCCACCGGGTGCCCGGCGCCCAGTTGGTCCTGGACACCGGCAGAGACGTCGTCGCCGTACACACCGGTACCGCCGACGTCACCACCGGCGCTCCCTTCACCGCGGACACCGCGGTTCCGCTGGGATCTCTGACCAAGCCCTTCACCGCCGCGCTCGTCATGCTCCTGGCCGACGACGGCGACCTCGACCTGGACGAGCCGGCCGCCGAGCACCTGGCCGAAATGGTCGGCACGCCAACGGTGACGGTACGTCAACTTCTCAGCCACACCAGTGGTTTGCCCACAGGGCCCGACTCCGACACCGCCGCCGCGACCGCCCCAGCGCGCTACCTCAGGGCCGTCTGCGCCTCCCGCGATCTGCTGTTCACGCCCGGGACCGACTTCTCCTACTCCAACGCCGGCTACGTCGCCGCCGGACGGCTGGTGGAGAGGGTCACCGGCATGCCGTGGACCGAGGCGGTGCGGGCGCTGCTTCTCGAACCCCTCGGCGTTCTGCCCGCGTTCGTCGCCGACGCCGTGCACGTACGTCCCGTGGCCGCAGGGCACGCCGTCAACACCGCCACCGGGCAGGCCGTCGCCGCCCGGCAGAACCTGGCGCCGCTGGAGGCGCCGGTCGGCGCGCTGCTCGCGAGCGCCCTGGACCTGGCCGTGTTCGGCAACGCGCTCACCGGCCGCTCGGATCTGCTGCCGCCCGCCGTCGTCAAGGAGATGCGCCGGGCCGAGACCGCCGCCGACCCGGGGGCGCTCGCCGACGGCTGGGGCGCCGGACTCGCCCTGTACCAGCGGGACGGCCGGGTGTGGTGCGGCCACGACGGCAACGCGCAGGGCACCTCCTGCCATCTGCGGGCCGACCCGGAGAGCGGGGTCGTGGTGGCCTTCACGGGCAACGCCGGTGGCGCCACCGCACTCTGGCGCGACCTCGCCGAGGACCTGGCCCGGCTCACCGGCATCCGGGTGCCCGTCGACGCGCATGCCGCGGACCGGGGCCTTCCCGTCGCCCTGCCCGGCTGTGCGGGCACCTACCGCAACGGCACCACGACCTACCGCGTCGCGCCCGGACCGGACGGTACGCCGGCCCTGTCCATCGACGGGGACCTGTCCCTTCCGCTCGTCTGCTACGCCGACCTCTCCTGCGATCTGCGCGATCCGGCCACCGGACGTCTCGAACCCGGGGGCCGGTTCCACCGGGATCCGGCCACCGGCACGATCGACCGGGTGCAGATATCCGGGCGGACCGCGCGGCGCACCGACGACGGCTGAGCCACGGTCATCGCCGCCCTGGGCCGGGTGGGTGCCTCGTCGGTTCCGGGGGCCTCGGGGGCCTCGGGTCGATGCGCGTAGCCGCCTCGCTGTGGGCCCCGGATCTCTGGGCCCTGCTGTCGCGGTCACCGCATGCTCTGGCTCACCCGGCGGTCCCTTGCCCGGGGTGACTCGCCGCCTGGACCGGTGAGTCGTTCGTCGGAGCTACGGCTCCGGCAGCGGCCCACGCCCCTCGGGCAACGGTCCGCGCCCCTCGGCCACCGCACCATCTGCCGTATGCCACCCGCTCCGCACCAGGTCACCATCTCGCACCGCCGCACCGCCGCACCGCCGCGCACGCCCGGTGTGTCACGTCCGATCCTGCGCACCGCCCACGAGGCGAGGCCCGGATCGGTCGCGTGGCCCGCGCCGCATCGCCCCGCTCTCCAGAAGGACTTCACCCATGACGGACCTGCACGACAAGCCCGCACCGGCGTCCTCCCTGTCGCAGGGCGGCCCCGCCGCGAACACGCCGGAGAACGCGGCGGCTCCGGCGTACCCGACGCTCGGCGAGCTGTTCGCCACCTGGGTGGCACGGACACCTGACGCACCGGCGCTCACCGACGGCCGGCGGACCTGGACCTACCGTGAACTGGCCGACCGTACCGACCGGTTGGCCGGGCACCTGATAGGCCGGGGGGCGGGGCCGGACCGGGTGGTGGCCCTGGTGCTGCCGCGCTCCATGGAGCTGATCGCGGCCGAGCTGGCCGTCGCCCGGGCGGGCGCGGCCTTCCTGCCCGTGGACCCCTCCTATCCCGCCGAGCGCCGGGCGCTGATGCTGGCCGACGCCGCGCCCGCGCTCACCCTCGACGATCCGCGCCGGGTGGGTGAACTCCTGGGCGCCGAAGACCCGGAAGGCGCAGCGGGACAGCCGGTCGGCGTCGACGCCGACCACGCGGCCTACGTCATCTACACCTCCGGTTCCACCGGCACCCCCAAGGGCGTCACGGTGACCCACCGCGGCATCGGCGGCTTCACGGCGGCCGCCGCCGAACGGTACGCGGTGGGGCCCGGCGACCGGGTGCTCCAGTTCTCGTCGCCGAGCTTCGACGCCTCCGTACTGGAACTGTTCATCTCCGTCCTGTCGGGTGCCACGCTCGTCGTACCGCCGCATGGGCCCTGGCTGGGCGACGAACTCGCCGCCGTTCTGGACGAGCACCGCATCACCCACGCCCTCATCCCGCCCGCCGCGCTGGCCTCGCTGCCCGATCCGGGGCGGGGCACCGCCCGCCACCTGCGCACGCTGATCGTGGGCGCCGAGGCGTGCTCGGCCGAGCTCGTGGACCGCTGGGCGCCGGACCGCCGGATGATCAACTCATATGGTCCGACCGAGACCACCATCGTCGCGACCTGGACCGGGCCGCTCACCGCGGGCAGCGGTACGCCGACGATCGGCGGCGCTCTGCCGCACACCCGGGTGTACGTCCTTGACGCCGCGATGCGGCCCGTGCGGCCCGGCGCGGACGGCGAGTTGTTCGTGGGCGGTGAGGCGGTGGCGCGCGGCTACCTGGGCCGGCCCGGTCTCACGGCGGCGCGGTTCGTCGCCGATCCCTTCGGAACGCCGGGAGCGCGTCTGTACCGCACGGGGGACCGGGTGCGGTGGACCGCCGAGGGTGAGCTGGAGTTCCTGGGCCGCTTGGACCGGCAGGTCAAGATACGTGGCTTCCGGATCGAGCCGGGCGAGATCGAGGCGGCGTTGCGCCGGGCGGGCGCGGGCGCCGTCGGCGAGGCCGTGGTCGTGGTGCGCGAGGACGTGCCGGGTCATCAGCGCCTTGTCGCGTACGTCACCGCAGCCACGCAGGCCGGCCCCACCACCCCAG
>NZ_WMBF01000185.1:0-12162 GCF_019400875.1 Streptomyces anatolicus
GCGCCGAGGTGTCCTGGCCGCCGCTGGTCACGCTCACGCTGCTGGCGGTGGCCTTGACGGCCGGGGGGCTCGCGGGGCTGCGGCGCAGGGATGTGATCGGCTGAGGGGGCGGGGCGTGTCACATTTCGACGGGCAGTTCCTCAAGGCCCCGGATCACGAAGTTCGGCTTGCGCCGGGGTTCGGCGGCGAGCCGCATCCCCGGGGCCCGGCGCAGCAACGCCCCCATGGAAGCGGCGAGTTCGATACGGGCCAGGGGAGCGCCGATGCAGTAGTGGATGCCCGCGCTGAAGGAGATGTGAGGGTTGTCGCGGCGGGCGATGTCCAGTTCGGCGGGGCGGGTGAAGACCGCCGGGTCGTGGTTGGCGGAGCCGAAGAGGAGCGCCAGCTCGGCGCCGCGCGGGATCGTCACGCCGTCGATCTCGATGTCGTCGAGGACCCAGCGTTCGAAGAGCTGGAGCGGGGTGTCGTAGCGCATCAGCTCCTCGACGGCCGTGGGGATCAGCCGGGCCGGATCCGCGCGCAGGGCGGCGAGTTGGGCGGGGTGGCGGAACAGTGCGTACCAGCCGTTGACCGTGGCGTTGACGGTCGCCTCGTGTCCCGCGTTCAGGAGCAGTACGCAGGTCGAGATCATCTCCTGTTCGGTGAGTGACTGGCCGTGTGACTGGCCGTCCTCGTATGCGGCGATCAGGGCTGAGATCAGGTCGTCGCCCGGGTTTTCGCGTCGCGTCGAGATCAAGTCGCTTAGGTACGCGGTGAATTCGACCGACGCCCGTACCGCGCGGGCCGCCGTCTCCTCGGTCGGGTTCAGCTCGTACATTCCGCAGATCGCCGCCGACCAGGGGCGCAGGAGCGGGCGGTCGCTCTCCGGGATGCCGAGCATCTGCGCGATGACCGCGACGGGCAGGGGCTCGGCGACCCTCGCGGCGAGGTCGCCGCCGCCGTCCGCCACGAGGTCGCGTACGAGGGCGTCCGCCAGCTCTTCCACGTACGTACGCAGTCGCTCGACCGTGCGCGGGGTGAAGGCCTTGGCGACCAGGCGGCGGATGCGGGTGTGCGTGGGGGGCTCCAGGTCGAGCATGCCGTTGTCGTTGAGGGTGTGGAACGGCTCCTGCTCGGGGGGTGGGGGTGTGCGGCCGAACTCCTCGTGGGTGAAGCGGTGTCGGTAGGTGCGGCCCACGCGGCGGTCTCTCAGCAGGGCCGAGACGTCCGCGTGGTGCGGGATCAGCCACTGGTCCGTCTGCGGGTTGTAGTGGGCTCGGCCGGTTGTTCGGAGGTGGGCGTAGGTGGGATAGGGGTTCGCCAGGAAGTCTGCGGCCTCGGGGGTGAAGGGGTGGGCTGCTTTGTTCATGGCGGGACGGTATGGGGTGCTGTTGGGTTTGCGGAATAGCCTGCGGGTGTGTGGGGGCTTGTCGCGCAGTTCCCCGCGCCCCTATCGGGGCGCCATTCCTCGGGGCGCAAGAGAGCGGGGCGCCAACCCTCAGGGCGGCAGCCCTCGGGGCGCCCCTATCCCGGTGTCACCAGTCTCGCCTCGTACGCGAAGACCGCCGCCTGCGTGCGGTCGCGCAGGCCCAGTTTCACCAGGACCCTGCTGACGTGCGTCTTGATCGTGGACTCGGCCACCACAAGGCGCGAGGCGATCTCCGCGTTCGACAGGCCCTGCGCGATGAGCACCAGGACCTCCGTCTCGCGCTCGGTGAGTTCGCCGTACTGCTGGGCCCTGGCCGCCGCCGAGAGCCGCGGGGCCTCCGCCAGCTTGGAGAACTCCGTGATCAGGCGGCGCGTCACCGTGGGGGCCAGCAGTGCCTCGCCGGAGGCCACCACCCTTACGCCTTCCGCGAGCTGGCGGGCCGAGGCGTCCTTGAGGAGAAAGCCGGAGGCGCCCGCCCGCAGCGCCTGGTACACGTACTCGTCGAGGTCGAACGTGGTCAGGACGAGCACCTTCGACGTGCCCTCGGACGCGATGATCTCGCGGGTCGCCTCGATGCCGTTCAGCTCGGGCATGCGGATGTCCATCAGGACGACGTCGGGGGTGAGGTCGCGGACGCGTTCGATCGCCTCGCGGCCGTTCACCGCCTCGCCGACGACCTCGATGTCGGGCATGGCGTTGAGGAGTACGGAGAAACCCTCGCGGACCATCATCTGGTCGTCCGCGATCAGCACGCGGATCGTCATGCCCGGTCCTCCCCCGCCGGGCCGGTGGCGGTCCGGTCGACGAGCGGTACCGGGAGGAAGACCGTGACCTCGTAGCCGCCCTCGGGTGTCGCCTCCGCCGTCATCTCGCCGTCCAGCATCGTGACGCGCTCGCGCATGCCGGTGATGCCGTGGCCCGCGCCCGGGGAGGGCTTGACCAGGCCGGTCGCCGGGCCGTTCACGACGCGCAGGCCGAGGCCGCCGAGTACGTAGCCGACCTCCACGCGGGCCGGGGCGCCCGGCGCGTGGCGCAGGCTGTTGCTGAGCGCCTCCTGCACGATGCGGTACGCCGACAGCTCGACGCCCTGCGGCAGTTCCCGCACCGCCCCGGTGATCACCTTGTCGACGGTCAGGCCCGCGTCCCGGACGTTGTCCAGGAGGCGGTCGAGGTCGGCGAGGGTCGGCTGCGGGGCGTCCGGCGCCTCGTAGTCCTCCGCCCGTACGACGCCGAGGACGCGGCGCAGCTCGGTCAGCGCGGCCACCGCGTTCTCGCGGATCGTCACGAACGCCTGCTCCAGCTCGGGCGGCGGGTTCTGCACGCGGTAGGGCGCGGCCTCGGCCTGGATGGCGACCACCGACATGTGGTGCGCGACCACGTCGTGCAACTCGCGGGCGATCGTGGTGCGCTCCTCCAGGAGCGTGCGCTTGTCGCGCTCGATGGCGGTGACGGTGCGCTGCACGGTGACCTCGCGCTGGGCCTCGCGGCGCACGTGCACCACCGTGGTGACGAGCAGCGCGAGCGCCGAGGCGAAGAGCATCTGCGGGGTGTTCGGGCTGGAGGTCCGCATCAGGACCTCGGCGCCCAGCGAGTACACCGCCGTGACGAGCCACATCCACACGGCGGCGCGCGGGCGGGTCCGCAACGCCACCACGACCATCACCACGATGTGCGCGAAGAACGCGGGCGGCGTCCACGGCAGGCCGTCCCAGCTGTTGCCGAGCGCTCCCGTGAAGGGGGCGGAGCCCAGCGAGATCCACCAGGCGCCCACCGGCCTGACCAGGGTCATCAGGACGGCGAACGCCGACACGCCCCCCGTCACCAGGTACACGCCCTCGTCACCGCCCAGGCCCACCTGGTAGGCGAGGATCACGGTGAACAGGGCCGCAGCCACCACCAGGGCGTGCCTGTTCCAGTCCGCGTACCCGCGTATCCGCCGCGGGAGGTGCCTGCTGAACCAGCCGTCCGCGGTCCTCGGCGCCAGCGGGCGGTAGGCGAAGGCGTCGTGGAACAGTTCCTCGCGCATGCCGCCGAGGACATCCTTCACGAGGTGGTACTCGGGGCTCCGCCGGCCACTGGCCTTGAACTGCTCGGTCGTCGTCTCGGTCACGGATACGACGGTACGGGGGCGGCGGGCCCGGGGCGTCCGCACCAGGGCGGGTCCTGAGGGGTCCGTCGCAGGTACTACCCGCGTCCCCTGGGGGAAGCCCCTACGGCTCTGGGCCGTCGCCCCGAGTCAGAACGCCAGCTGCGCGATCTCCTCCGCGACCACCGCGCACGCGTCCGCCGCCGGGTCGATCAGCGGGAAGTGCCCGACGTCCTCAAGGAGGGTCAGGCCCACGACCTCGCCCGCCCTGGCCGCCGCGTCGGCGTACGCCTCGGCGACGGGTTGCGGCACCACGATGTCCTCGCGGCCCTGCACGACGGTCGTGGCGATGCCCGTCGGGAGCAACGCGGCCGGGTCGGCGTACGGCAGCCGCTCGTCGAACTTGCCCTGCCCGCCGAGGAGTTGGGCCGACGCCCCGCCACAGACCTCCAGCGCCTCGGCGACCTTGAGGTCCGCGATCGGGGCGAGCGCGACGACGCCGCGCAGCGGGGCCGGGCGCTCGGTGCGCCAGGGCGCGTCGGCGGGCAGCAGGTGCCGTGCCGACGCCCACAGCGCGAGGTGGCCACCGGCCGAGTGGCCGGTGACGACCGTGCGGCGCGGGTCGGCCGCCGGCAGGGCGGTCCGTACGAGCGAGGGCAGCGCGTCGAAGGCGGCGGCCACGTCGTCGAAGGTCTCCGGCCAGCGCCCGGCCACCGGTGCCGTCCCGCCCTGGGCGGGGATGGGGCTGCCCCTGCGGTACTCCACGTTGGCGACCGCGAAGCCCCGGCGGGCGAGGAAGTCCACGAACGGCGTGAGGTGCCGGCGGTCGTAGGGCGCGCGCCAGGCCCCGCCGTGCAGGGCGACGACCAGCGGCGCGGGGCGGGCCGTGTCGCCTCGGGGCGCGTAGAAGTCGATGACCTGGTCCGGGTGGTCGCCGTAGGCGGCGGTGGCGTCCGGCTCCACGGGGGGATGCGAGAAGGCGGCTTCGGCCTCGGCGGCATCGCGGGCCACGGCGGCGTCGTCCGGCATGCGGCAACCTCTCAACGGCAGTGCGGCTGGCGGGTCCGTCCCGTCCCTCCGGAGTGCGGAGGAACGGGACCAAGATCCGCCGGACGCTATCAGTCCCACGTACGCGCGGGCATCACGCGTCCAGGGTCTCCGCGAGGACGCGCGCGGCCCGCTCGGCGTCGGCGAAGGAGACGTACAGCGGGGTGAACCCGAAGCGCAGTACGTCCGGCGCGCGGAAGTCACCGACCACACCCCGCTCGATCAGGCGCTTCATGACGTCCCCCGCACCCTCGCAGCGCAGCGCGACCTGGCTGCCGCGCTCGGCGTGCGCCTCCGGGGTGATCGACTCCACCCGCCCCTTCGGTACGTACGCCGCCACGCACCGCAGGAAGAAGTCGGTCAGGGCGAGCGACTTGGCCCGCACCGCCTCGACCGCGACGCCGTCCCAGACGTCGAGGGCCGCTTCCAGGGCGAGCATCGAGAGGATGTCGGGCGTGCCGACGCGACCGCGCGTGACCCCTTGCGCCGCCTCGAATTCGGGGCGCATGCCGAAGGGCTCGACGTGTGAGGTCCAGCCGGGCAGCGGCGAGTCGAAGCGCGCCTGGTGCTCCTCGCGCACATAGAGGTACGCGGGCGAACCGGGGCCGCCGTTCAGGTACTTGTACGTGCAGCCGACCGCGAGGTCCACGCCGTGCGCGTCCAGGCCGACGGGCAGGGCGCCCGCCGTGTGGCACAGGTCCCAGACGGCGAGGGCGCCCGCCGCGCGCACGGCCGCCGTGAGGCTCGGCAGGTCGTGCAGGCGTCCCGTGCGGTAGTCGGCGTGGTTGAGCAGCACGGCCGCCGTGCGGGAGCTGACGGCTGCGGGTACGTCGGCCGGGGCGAGCGGGGTCAGACGGCAGCCGGTGAGGCGGGCCGCGGACTGGGCGATGTACCCGTCCGTGGGGAAGGTCGTGGCGTCAACGATGATCTCGTCGCGCCCCTCGCCCGGGTGACCGGCGCCCCCGGAAGCACCCGCGCCCGGGTGGCCGCCCTCCTCGCCGCGCGCCAGGCGTACGGCACCCACCAGCGCCTTGAAGACGTTCACGCTCGTCGAGTCGCCGACGACGATCTGGCCCGGGGCGGCGCCGACGAGCGGGGCGATGCGGTCGCCGATCCGCTCGGGCGCGGCCCACCAGCCGCTCTCGTCCCAGGAGCGGATGCGCAGCTCGCCCCACTGGCGGGCGATGACGTCCGCGACGCGGCCCGGCACTTGCGCGGGCAGGGCGCCCAGGGAGTTGCCGTCCAGGTAGACGGTGTCGTCCAGGACGAACTCCGCGCGCTTGGCGCGCAGTTCGTCGGCGGCGTCCAGCGACCGCGCCTCGTCGCGCAGGCGGGCGGAGACGGCTCGGTCAGACATAACTCCTCGCCGTCCACAGCTCGGGGAACACGTTCTTCGTCGCCCGCTTCTCCAGCCAGGCCACGCCCGCCGAGCCGCCCGTGCCCGTCTTGGAGCCCATCGCGCGGCGCGTGGCGACCAGGTGGTCGTTGCGCCAGCGCCAGACCAGCTCGGCCACGTCCGTCAACGTCTCGCCGAGGCGGGCCAGTTCGCCGCTCTCGTCGCCCGAGTACAGCTCGGCCCAGACCGCCTCGACCTCGGGCGACGGCTCGTACTTCTTCGACAGGTCGCGCTCCATGACCTCGGCCGGGATCGCGTACCCGCGCCGGGAGAGCAGCCTGAGCACCTCGTCGTACAGGCTCGGCTCGTGCAGCGCCTTCTCCAGCTCCGCGTAAACACGCGGCGCGCCCCGGTGCGGGACCAGCATGGACGCCGACTTGTCGCCGAGCAGGAACTCCATGCGGCGGTACATCGCGGACTGGAACCCGGAGCCCTCGCCGAGCGCGCTGCGGTAGGAGTTGAACTGCGCCGGGGTCAGTCCGGCGAGCGGCGTCCAGGAGTGGTTCAGGGCCTCCAGCTCGCGGATGCTGCGCTTGAGCGCGGCCACGGCGACCGGGATGTCGTCGCGGCGCAGGGCCCGCGCGGCGGTCTCCCACTCGTGGACGATGACGGTGAACCACAACTCCATGACCTGGGTGGTGACCAGGAAGACCATCTCGCCGGGGTCGTCCGAGCGCAGCTGCTGGAGGTGGGTGAGGACGTCCGCCTGGACGTAGTCCTCGTACGGGGTGGTGCCGGCGAAGTCGAGGTTGGGGGCCTCGTGCGCCTCGGGGGAGGTCTCGTGCGCCTCGGGGGAGGTCTCCTGCGCCTCGATGGGCGTCTCACGTGCCTCGGTGGGCGTCTCATGCGCCTGTGGGGACATCGCTGTCTCCTCGTACGTACTCCGGGTAGCGGTCCGCCCCTGCCGTTACCGGCACGGGGGCCCCGGTCCCCACCGGAATCTTCTGCAACTTTCCCCGAAACGGCAAGGCACACCCGTTCGGAAAACGCACCTAAAGCTCTACGCTGCTGTCGGCGGCGCCCTCTTGCACGCGGCGCCGCTCCCGGCAGGCCCGCAGGTGGGCGGCGTTCCCGCAGCCCCGCACCGAGTGCCAGACGCCGCTGTTGTTGCGGGAGCGGTCGTAGAACGCGGTGGCGCAGGCGGGGTTGCGGCAGATCTTCAGGCGCCGCCAAACGCCCGAGGCCTGGGCGAGCAGCGCCTCGGCGAGCACGGCGGAGGCCAGCCAGCGCGCGCCCGCGCCCTCCGGCTCCACGGTCAGCGTGCCGTCGCCCGCGAGCCCGACGACGACGGGCGCGGAGGTGAAGCGCACCGCGGCCCCGCTCCGGTCCCCCGCGGCGAGCGCACGCCGCACCTGGTCGCGCAGGCAGCGCAGCTTCGGCAGGTCCTCGTCGGCCAGGACGAGGTGCACGTCGGGCCTGCCCGTCTCGCGGGCCCAGCCGCGCACCGCCCCGTCGGCCCACTCCTGGGCGGCGCCGAGGGCGCCGTCGGCCAGCAGGTCGGGCAGGGCGGCGGGGCCCGGGCGGCAGGCGGGCGCGGTGTTCAGGAGTTCCTGGACGAGGGCGAGGCCGCCGGGCGCGGACGTCAGGTGGTGGCGCTCGGTCGCTGGCCAGTTCATGTCCTTCAAGGTACCCGCCCGCACGGAGACACGAGCAATCGGCTTACAGTGCTGTCAGGCACGTACGACGTCATTCGCACCAAGAGCCCAGGAGGGCCGCATGGAAGCCACGGAAGCGACGCAGGAAGCCACGGGAGCCACGGATGCCACCGGGACGGTGGTGACGGGAGCGGGCACTGAGGCGTTCACGGACGCCTCACGCGCCGCCCGCATCCTCGGCCGCCCCTTCGACATCAACGGCCTCACCCTGCCCAACCGCATTGCCATGGCCCCCATGACCCGCGAGTTCTCGCCCGGGGGCGTGCCGGGTGCGGACGTCGCCGAGTACTACGCGCGGCGCGCGGCGGGCGGCGTCGGCCTCATCGTCACCGAGGGCACCTACGTCGACCACGCCTCGGCCGGCAGCAGCCACCGCGTCCCCCATTTCTACGGCGACGCGGCGCTCGCGGGCTGGCAGCAGGTCGCCGACGCCGTGCACGCGGCGGGCGGGAAGATCGTCCCGCAGCTCTGGCACGTGGGCGCGACCCGCGACGAGGGTCAGGGTCCGACCCCCTCGGCTCCCCCGGCGGGCCCCTCCGGCCTCTCCCTCGACGGCGAGGCGAAGGGGCACGCGATGACCGGCGCCGACATCGACGCGGTGATCGGCGCCTTCGCCGACAGCGCGGCCGCCGCCGAGCGGATCGGCTTCGACGGGGTCGAACTGCACGGCGCGCACGGCTACTTGATCGACCAGTTCCTCTGGGGCACCACCAACCGGCGCACCGACGGCTACGGCGGTGACCTCGCGTCCCGTACCCGCTTCGCCCGCGAGATCGTCGAGGCGGTGCGGGGGGCGGTCTCGCCGTCCTTCCCCGTGATCTTCCGGCTCTCCCAGTGGAAGGCGAACGCGTTCGACGCGAAGCTGGCCGCGGGCCCCGCCGAGCTGGAGGCCCTGCTGGCCCCGCTGGCCGCGGCGGGCGTCGACGCCTTCCACGCCTCTACGCGGCGCTACTGGCTTCCCGAGTTCGAGGGCAGCGACCTGAACCTCGCGGGCTGGGTCAAGAAGCTCACCGGCAGGGCCACGCTCTCCGTGGGCTCGGTCGGCCTCGACAAGGAGTTCGTGGGGCCGCAGGGGTGGGCCAAGGAGACGGCGCCCACGGGGATCGACCTGCTGCTCGACCGCATGGAGCGGGACGAGTTCGATGTGATCGCGGTGGGCCGGGCGCTTATCGCGGATCCCGCGTGGGCCAACAAAGCGGTTACTGGCCGCCTGGCCGAGGCGGCACCCTACGACGCCCGCTCGCTGCGCGAGCTGCGCTAGTCCGCCGCCTGCGGGCGCGCGGTGGCTGGTCGCGCAGTTCCCCGCGCCCCTTCGGGGCGCTCCAACGGGAACAAGAGCCCGTCCGGCGATTGAGGACGAGCCCGGAGGGCGATCGACGGGACGGCAGTGCGGGCCCGCGACGCAAGCGCCGGGGGCCCGCCCAAGGTCAGCCCAGCGTCTTCGCTGCGGTCTCCGAGGAGTCCCGCAGGAAGCCCGCGCAGCGCTCGTACTCCTCCTGCTCGCCGATCGACTGCGCCGCCCGCGCCAGCGCGTGCAGCGCCCGCAGGAAGCCTCGGTTCGGCTCGTGCTCCCACGGCACCGGGCCGTGGCCCTTCCAGCCGCTGCGGCGCAGGGCGTCCAGGCCGCGGTGGTAGCCCGTACGGGCGTACGCGTACGACTCGACGACGCTGCCCCGCTCGAACGCCTCGTCGGCGAGCTGCGCCCAGGCGAGCGAGGACGTGGGGTACTTGGCGGCGACGTCGGCGGGCGCCGTGCCGTTCGCGAGCAGCTCGCGCGGCTCCGGGTCGTCGGGCAGGTGGGTCGGGGGCGGTCCCCCGAGCAGATCCTTGTGAATGGCCATGGGTCCCAGTCTGCTCCATGGCGGCACGGCGAAGGCCCCGGGTCACCCGACCCGGGGCCTGAACCATGCAAAGCGGGGTGTTACTTCAGCTTCGTACCGGTCGAGCGCAGGTTCGCGCACGCCTCGGTGACGCGCTTGGCCATGCCCGCCTCGGCGAGCTTGCCCCAGGTGCGAGGGTCGTACGTCTTCTTCGAGCCGACCTCGCCGTCGACCTTCAGGACGCCGTCGTAGTTCTTGAACATGTGGTCCGCGACGGGCCGCGTGAACGCGTACTGGGTGTCGGTGTCCAGGTTCATCTTCACGACGCCGTTCTCCAGCGCGGTGGCGATCTCCTCGGCGGTCGAGCCGGAGCCGCCGTGGAAGACGAAGTCGAACGGGGACTGCTTGCCGTACTTGGCGCCCACGCCCTCCTGGAGGTCCTTGAGCAGCTCGGGACGGAGGACGACGTTGCCCGGCTTGTAGACGCCGTGGACGTTGCCGAAGGACGCGGCGAGGAGGTAGCGGCCCTTCTCGCCGAGGCCCAGCGCCTCGGCGGTGCGCAGCGCGTCGTCGACGGTCGTGTACAGCTCGTCGTTGATCTCGTGGGTGACGCCGTCCTCCTCGCCACCGGTCGGGGTGATCTCGACCTCAAGGATGATCTTCGCGGCGGCGGCCTTCGCGAGCAGCTCCTGGCCGATGGCCAGGTTGTCGGCAAGGGTCTCGGCGGAGCCGTCCCACATGTGCGACTGGAAGAGCGGGTTCCGGCCGGCCTTGACGCGCTCGGCGGAGACGTCGAGCAGCGGGCGGACATAGCCGTCGAGCTTGTCCTTCGGGCAGTGGTCGGTGTGGAGCGCGATCGTCACGTCGTACTTCGCGGCGACGATGTGCGCGAACTCGGCGAGCGCGACCGCGCCGGTCACCATGTCCTTGCTGTACTGGCCGCCCAGGAACTCCGCGCCACCGGTGGAGATCTGGATGATGCCGTCGCTCTCGGCCTCCGCGAAACCGCGCAGCGCGGCGTGCAGGGTCTGCGAGGAGGTCACGTTGATGGCCGGGTAGGCGAACTTGCCTGCCTTCGCCCGGTCGAGCATCTCGTTGTAGACCTCGGGAGTTGCGATGGGCATGTGTCCGCTCCTTGTGATGTGCGGGTAGGGGTGCTGTGCTGCTTGACCCTGACCTGGGGGCGACGACATCGTCGCCCCCATCTTTCCAGACTCGGCCGCCGGGCCGGGCGCTGCCGTCAGTCCAGTCCGAGGTCGTCCTTCGAGTACGCGAAGAGGTACGGCACGCCCGCGCCCTCGGTGATCTTCTCGCCCGCGCCGGTGGCGCGGTCGACGATGGTGGCGACGCCGACGACCTCGGCGCCCGCCTCACGGACGGCCTCGACGGCGGTGAGCGGCGAGCCGCCGGTGGTGGAGGTGTCCTCGACGACGAGCACGCGGCGTCCCTTGATGTCCGGGCCCTCGACGCGGCGCTGCATGCCGTGCGCCTTGGCGGCCTTGCGGACCACGAAGGCGTCCAGGCGCTTGCCGCGCGCGGCGGACGCGTGCAGCATCGCGCCGGCGACCGGGTCGGCGCCCATGGTCAGGCCGCCCACCGCGTCGAAGTCGAGGTCGGCGGTGAGGTCGAGCAGCACCTGGCCGACCAGGGGGGCGGCCTCGCCGTCGAGGGTGATGCGGCGCAGATCGATGTAGTAGTCGGCTTCGAGACCCGAGGAGAGGGTCACCTTGCCGTGCACCACGGCCTTGTCCTTGATCTGCTGGAGCAGAGCGCCACGTACGTCGTCATTCATGCCTGTCAGCTTAAAGCCGCGTCCAGGTCCAGGTCGTCGACGTCTCCAGCGGCTCGATCGGTGTGACCAGGCGCGGCGCGGTGTTGAGGCCGTTGGGCGGCCCGGTCTGCGGCTCCACGCACACCGCCGCCTCCTGCTCGTCGTAGACGACGACCCACTGCTCGCGGCTGGTGACGTGCACCGCGAGCCGCCCGGGCCAGGTCAGCGTCACGTCGACGCCGTCGGGCATGCCGAAGCAGTCGTCCCAGGGGCCGGGCCGCGGGTCGACGCGGCGGCCGGTGGGCAGGTGGTCGTCGCCGCGCTCCTCCTGCCAGGCGGGGGTGAAGTCGATCCGTACGGGCTCGCCGCCGCCGTCCAGGGAGCGGTTGAACCACGGGTGCCAGCCGGCCTGCGCGGGGAAGGACTCGCCGTACGTCTCGATGCCGAGGCGCAGCGTCAGGGCCTCCTCGGTCAGCTCCACGATCTGGGTGACGCGGCCGGGGTAGGGCCAGGGGGCGGCGAGGTCGTACGTGAAGACCGCCTCCGTCTTCGAGGTGCGTGCCGTGCGCCAGCGGGCGTCGCGGGCGAAGCCGTGGATGGCGTGCGGCGGGGAGTTCAGGGGCATCTGGTGGACGGTCGCGCCGTCGCGGAACCGTCCGTTCTCGGTCCGGCCGCACCACGGCACCATCGGGAAGCTGCCGTACCGCTCCCCCTGCCTCAGCAGCTCGACGCCGTCGATGCGCAGGCTTCCGATGCGGCAGCCGTTGCCCGGCTGCACGGTCACTTCCGCGTCGCCCGCGGTCAGGGTCACGTCTTCGGTACTCACGGGCCCGACCCTACGGTGTACGCGCTCGGCACGGGGTACGCGCTCGGCACGGGGTACGCGCTCAGCGGCGGCGGCGCAGGGCCCTGCCGACCACGATGGCCGAGGCGAGCGCGAGGGCGGCGGCGGGGGCGGCCCAGCGGAGCGTGGCGCGGG
>NZ_WMBF01000186.1:0-12146 GCF_019400875.1 Streptomyces anatolicus
GGTTTGTTGTGGTTGCTCGCGCCGTTCCTCGCGCCCCTTGCGGGGCCCACCTGCCCGTCCCAGCTGCGGGTTCGTCGTGGTTGCTCGTGCCGTTCCTCGCGCCCCTTGCGGGGCCCTTCCGCAGGCTTACGGGGCCGGGCGTAGGTGGACGATGTCGCCTGCTCCTACTGGTTCCTGCATGCCCTGTTCCGTGGCCAGGACCAGGCGGCCGTCACCGTCTACCGCTACCGCCTCGCCCACGATCGCCCTGTCTCCCGGGAGTTCCGCCCGTACCCGGCGGCCCAGGGTCGCGCAGCCTGCCGCGTAGGCCTCCTGGAGGCGGGAGGCGGTCGGGTCGCCGTCCGCCTTTCGCCAGACCCCGTACCACTGCTCCAGAGAACGCAGCACCGCCCGGAGCAGCGGGTCACGGTCCGTCGTGCCGGCGCCGGCCAGCGCGAGCGAACCCGCCGTGGGGACCGGCAGCTCTTCTTCACGCAGTGTCACGTTGAGGCCTACGCCGACGACGATGCCCCCGTCCGCGCCCCCGGCCCGTTCCGCGAGGATGCCCCCGGCCTTGCGCTCCTCCTCACCGACAGTGACCAGAAGGTCGTTGGGCCACTTGAGTGCGGTGTCCACCCCGGCCGCCCGGGAGAGCCCCGTGGCGACGGCGACGCCGGTGAGCAGCGGCAGCCACCCCCACCGTTCGACCGGCACCTCGGCGGGCTTGAGCAGTACGGAGAAGAAGAGCCCGGAGCGGGCCGGCGCCGACCACTGCCGGTCCAGGCGCCCGCGCCCCGCGCTCTGCTCCTCGGCGATCAGCACCGCCCCCTCGGGCAGTTCCCCGGCCCGCGCCGCGAGGTCGGTGTTGGTGGAGCCGGTGCGGGGCACCACGTCCAGGGAGGTCCAGAGCCCGCCCTCCCGCAGCAGGGTCCGCCGCAGGGAGGCGGCGTTCAGGGGCGGTCGATCGAGGTCGGACCAGCGGTTGTCTTCAGCATCTCGCGGCGTCATGCAAGCCACCCTAGGTGTGGTAAACGCCGCACTGCCGAACCGTATCCGCGCCGATACGCTACGGGTCAGTAGCCAGCCGTAAGCCGCCATACGCACCTTTGAGCAGGCAGGGAGCCGCATCCCTATGTCCGAGATCGACATCCATACGACCGCCGGCAAGCTCGCGGACCTCCAGCGCCGCATCGAGGAGGCGACTCACGCGGGCTCGGCCCGCGCGGTCGAGAAGCAGCACGCGAAGGGCAAGTTGACGGCACGCGAGCGGATCGATCTGCTGCTCGACGAGGGGTCCTTCGTCGAGTTCGACGAGTTCGCGCAGCACCGCTCGACCCAGTTCGGCCTGGAGAAGAACCGGCCGTACGGCGACGGCGTGGTGACCGGTTACGGCACCGTCGACGGCCGCCCCGTAGCCGTGTTCTCGCAGGACTTCACGGTCTTCGGCGGCGCGCTCGGCGAGGTGTTCGGGCAGAAGATCGTCAAGGTCATGGACTTCGCCCTGAAGACCGGCTGCCCGGTCATCGGCATCAACGACTCCGGCGGCGCCCGCATCCAGGAGGGCGTCATGGCCCTTGGCATGTACGGCGAGATCTTCCGCCGCAACACGCACGCGTCCGGCGTGATCCCGCAGATTTCCCTGGTCGTCGGCCCGTGCGCGGGCGGCGCGGTCTACTCCCCCGCCATCACCGACTTCACGGTGATGGTCGACCAGACCTCGCACATGTTCATCACGGGCCCGGACGTCATCAAGACGGTCACCGGCGAGGACGTCGGCTTCGAGGAGCTGGGCGGCGCCCGCACCCACAACTCCACCTCGGGCGTGGCCCACCACATGGCGGGCGACGAGAAGGACGCCATCGAGTACGTCAAGTCCCTGCTGTCGTACCTGCCTTCGAACAACCTCAGCGAGCCGCCCGCCTTCCCCGAGGAGGCGGACCTGGCGCCCACGGACGAGGACCGCGCGCTGGACACGCTGATCCCGGACAGCGCGAACCAGCCGTACGACATGCACAGCGTGCTCGAACACGTCCTGGACGACGGCGAGTTCTTCGAGACGCAGCCGCTTTTCGCGCCGAACATCCTCACCGGCTTCGGCCGCGTCGAGGGTCACCCGGTGGGCCTCGTCGCCAACCAGCCCATGCAGTTCGCGGGCTGCCTGGACATCGACGCCTCCGAGAAGGCGGCCCGGTTCGTGCGCACGTGCGACGCGTTCAACGTGCCGGTCCTGACCTTCGTGGACGTGCCGGGCTTCCTGCCCGGCGTCGAGCAGGAGCACACGGGCATCATCCGGCGCGGCGCCAAGCTCATCTACGCCTACGCCGAGGCCACCGTCCCGCTCATCACGATCATCACCCGCAAGGCCTTCGGCGGGGCGTACGACGTCATGGGCTCCAAGCACCTGGGCGCCGACCTGAACCTCGCCTGGCCCACCGCCCAGATCGCGGTGATGGGCGCGCAGGGCGCGGTGAACGTCCTGCACCGGCGCACCATCGCCGCGGCCGGTGACGAGGCGGCCCAGGAAGCCACGCGGGCGAAGCTGATCCAGGAGTACGAGGACGCGCTGCTCAACCCGTACACCGCGGCCGAGCGCGGCTACATCGACGCCGTGATCATGCCGTCGGAGACCCGTTCGCACCTCGTGCGGGGTCTGCGGCAGCTGCGTACGAAGCGGGAGTCCCTGCCTCCGAAGAAGCACGGCAACATCCCCCTGTAGACCTCTGTGAACCTCTGTAGACCTCTGTAGACCTTTCTGGAGGAGCCCTCATGATCAAGGTCGTACGGGGCAACCCGACGCCGGAGGAGCTGGCCGCCGCACTCGCGGTGGTCCAGGCGCGCGCCGCGGCGGTGGCGAACCAGCCGTCCGGCGCGCCCACGCCGGCCGACGCGTGGGCCGACCCCGCGCGCGTGGCCCGCGACCGGCTGCCCGCGCCGGGTCCCACGGCGTGGGGCCGCACGTACTGGCCCGGCTAGGGCCTGTCCCGGCGGAGAGGGCCGGGGAAGTTGAGTACGCGTACTCAGGCGCCCCGGCCCGGCCGGCCGCAGTATCGGAGCCATGCTGTGGTCGGACCCGGAGAACAACCCGCCCAAGGACCTGCGGGACATGCAGGCGAAGATGCGCCGTGCGGGGCTCGTCCTCGCTCTGGCCATGGTGATCGCCATGTTCATGCTCGGCCTCCACTGAGCACCCGGGCGCTCGCTACCCTGGCCGCATGAGTGATCAGCAACGCCGTCTCGTGCTCGCCTCGCAGTCCCCTGCCCGCCTGGCCCTGCTGAGGCAGGCCGGACTCGCCCCCGAGGTGATCGTCAGCGGCGTCGACGAGGACAAGGTCTCCGCGCCGACCCCCGCCGAACTCGCGCTCGCCCTGGCCGAGGCGAAGGCCTCCGTGGTCGCGGCCCGGCCCGAGGCCAAGGGCGCCCTTGTCGTCGGCTGCGACTCGGTCCTGGAGCTGGACGGCCTGGCGCTCGGCAAGCCCGCCGACGCCGAGGAGGCGACCGCCCGCTGGAAGTCCATGCGCGGGCGCGCGGGCGTCCTGCAGACGGGCCACTGCGTCTACGACACCGCCACGGGGCAGTACGCGTCAGCCACGGCGTCCACCGTGGTCCGTTTCGGTGAACCCACCGACGCCGAGATCGCCGCGTACGTCGCGAGCGGCGAACCGCTGCACGTGGCGGGGGCATTCACGCTGGACGGCCGCTCGGCGCCCTTCATCGACGGCATCGAGGGCGACCACGGCAACGTGATCGGCCTCTCCCTGCCGCTGCTGCGCCGCCTGCTGGGCCAACTGGGCGTGGGCATCACGCAGTTGTGGGCGTAGCTTTCCGCTGCCGTTACCCCTGGTACGTCGAGCTGTCGCGAACGCTACTAATGGGTAAAGGCCAGGACAAGGGCTCTCCCGATGGCAAAGAATCATCGCGCCATTCGTAGGGACTCCACAAAGAATGACCCTCCGCCGCAGCGCTGCCTCACAGAGACCTTGACCACATCCGGGGGCTACGCTGCCGGGCAGGAACCCCGCGTACCGTGGTACGACAAGGGTTTTAGCGGATCGAGGGGACCTCGCATCACACTCCGTGTGGGCAAGCTCACCCTTGGGGACGGGTCGTAAGGCCGTGTCGGCAGTCCCTAAACTCGGCTTGTTTCAAGGAGGGAGCCATCGTGCGCAAGGTGCTCATCGCCAACCGTGGCGAAATCGCTGTCCGCGTTGCCCGTGCATGCCGGGATGCAGGGATCGCGAGCGTAGCCGTCTACGCAGACCCCGACCGGGACGCTCTGCACGTCCGGGCGGCCGATGAGGCGTTCGCGCTGGGCGGTGACACTCCGGCCACCAGCTACCTGGACATCTCCAAGGTGCTGGCGGCGGCCAAGGACTCGGGGGCGGACGCGATCCACCCCGGTTACGGCTTCCTTTCGGAGAACGCCGACTTCGCGCAGGCCGTCCTCGACGCCGGCCTGATCTGGATCGGCCCGCCGCCGCAGGCCATCCGCGACCTGGGTGACAAGGTCGCCGCCCGGCACATCGCCCAGCGTGCCGGTGCCCCGCTCGTCGCGGGCACGCCCGACCCCGTCTCCGGCGCGGAGGAGGTCGTCGCCTTCGCCGAGGAGCACGGCCTGCCCATCGCCATCAAGGCGGCGTTCGGCGGTGGCGGGCGCGGCCTGAAGGTCGCCCGCACCCTCGAAGAGGTCCCCGAGCTGTACGACTCCGCGGTCCGCGAGGCCGTGGCGGCGTTCGGGCGCGGCGAGTGCTTCGTGGAGCGCTACCTCGACAAGCCGCGGCACGTGGAGACCCAGTGCCTGGCCGACAAGCACGGCAACGTGGTCGTGGTCTCCACCCGCGACTGCTCGCTCCAGCGCCGCCACCAGAAGCTGGTGGAGGAGGCCCCGGCGCCGTTCCTCTCCGAGGCCCAGGTCGCGGAGTTGTACGCCTCCTCCAAGGCGATCCTCAAGGAGGCCGGCTACGTCGGCGCGGGCACCGTGGAGTTCCTCGTCGGTGTCGACGGCACGATCTCCTTCCTGGAGGTCAACACCCGTCTCCAGGTGGAGCACCCGGTCACCGAAGAGGTCGCCGGCATCGACCTGGTCCGCGAGATGTTCCGCATCGCCGACGGCGAGGAGCTGGGCTACGGCGACCCCGAACTGCGCGGCCACTCCTTCGAGTTCCGCATCAACGGCGAGGACCCGGGCCGCAACTTCCTGCCCGCGCCCGGCACGGTGACGAAGTTCGAGGCGCCCACCGGCCCCGGTGTCCGCCTGGACGCGGGCGTCGAGTCCGGCTCGGTCATCGGCCCGGCCTGGGACTCGCTCCTCGCCAAGCTGATCGTCACCGGCGCCACCCGCGAGCAGGCGCTGCAGCGTGCCGCGCGTGCGCTCGCGGAGTTCAACGTGGAGGGCATGGCCACCGCCATCCCCTTCCACCGCGCCGTCGTCAAGGACCCGGCGTTCGCGCCCGAACTGACCGGCTCCAGCGACCCGTTCACGGTCCACACCCGCTGGATCGAGACCGAGTTCGTCAACGACATCCCGGCCTTCGCGGCGCCCGCGGCGGACACCGAGGCGGACGAGGAGCCGGGCCGCGAGACGGTGGTCGTCGAGGTCGGCGGCAAGCGCCTGGAGGTCTCGCTGCCGTCCTCGCTGGGCATGACGATCGCCCGCACCGCCGCTGCGGGCGGCGCCCGCCCCAAGCGCCGCGCGGCCAAGAAGTCCGGCCCCGCCGCCTCCGGCGACACCCTCGCCTCGCCCATGCAGGGCACGATCGTCAAGATCGCGGTCGAGGAGGGCCAGGAGGTCAACGAGGGCGACCTGATCGTCGTCCTGGAGGCCATGAAGATGGAACAGCCCCTGAACGCACACCGCTCGGGCACGATCAAGGGCCTCACCGCGGAGGTGGGCGCCTCGCTCACCTCCGGCGCGGTGATCTGCGAGATCAAGGACTGACCCCGCTCCTCGAACACCGGAGCAGCTGACACGACCGGGCCGGGCTGGACATCCAGCCCGGCCCGGCGTGTGTATCGAGCCTGGTCCGGCGTGCGTATCGGGCCCCGCCCGGCGGGTATACCAAGTCCGTCCGGTGTTCGAGGACGGACTCGGCGGATCCGGTGGCCGGCCGCGCCCACCGCGACCCGGGGCGCGCCTCCGCAACCGGCCCGGCCCCGCCCCGCGTCCTCCTCACGTAGAGCCGAAGACCACGGGGGGCTTCAGTGACACGCACAGGGGAATTACTGGCGCTGCTGACCGCCGCGGGCGGCCTCGCCGGTGCAGGGTGGCTCGCGGTGGGCGCGGATGCCGGAGAGCGCTATGAGGCGGGGCTCGTCCTCGGGCTGGCCGCGGGGCTCGCGGTGGCGCTGTTGCGGCGCTTCACCACGCTGCCGCCCGGCCGGCGCCGGCCCTACACCTACGCCCTGCCGCTGCCCCCGCCCGACTGGCGCGCCCCGCTGCCGGACCCGCACGGCGAGCCCGCGTCCTTACGTCCGTACGCCGAGCAGCGCGCCCGGCTCCTGAGTGACGCCGCCGCTCTCGGCAGCTCGCTGCGCCACAGCTGCGCGCTGGCGCCCCGGCTCCGCGCGCAACTCACCTCGTACGCCACCACGGCGTCGATCCAGGCGAGCAACTGCACTCTGCACCCCGCGGGCGAAGGCGGGCCGTGCGGCCCCGATCCCGCCTACGACGCCGCGTACGCACTCGGAGAGCTGGTCGCCGCCGTCGAGTTCAGCCGCATCGGGATGCGGGCCCTGGAGGCGCTGGTGACCGAGCGGCCGCTGCGGCCCGACCCGCCCTGCTACTTCAACCCGCTGCACGAACGCGGCCACGCGCGCGTGCTGCTCCCCGACGCCTCCCAGGAGGCCGCCGTCTGCCACGGCTGCGCCCTGGGTCCCGCCCCGCTCCTGGTGCCGTCGGCGGCCGGGTCCGTGCCGTACTACGACAGTGACGCCGTGGACGCGCGCTGGCGGCTGCTCGGGTACGGCGCGGTGGCCCCGGACAGCGGCGCCGCCATGATCGCGGCGGCCCACGACGGCTTCCGCGCACCGCCGAGGAGCATGCGCGGGAGCGGCGGCAAGGCACCCCGCGCGAAGGTGAGTTGATGATCATGGAAGAGCTGGTCGCCGGTGTGCTGAGCGGGCTGCTCGTCGGTACCTGTGTCACGTACCCCCTGGTGCTGTGGCTGGCCCGGAACCTGCGCGGGGGCGCCCTGCCGCCTCCTCGGCGCGAGCGCAGGGCCAGGGCGGAGCTCGAGGCCTTCTTCGGCCGCGAGGAGGCCCGGCCTCTGCCGGAGGAGGCCTGAGACCTCTGCCAGAGCCGGAGGAGGTCTGACCTCCCGCCGATCGCGCCTCACCGGCAGTGGCATCCTTGAAGCACGCGTACGTTCACGAAGGGTGCGGGGATGACGACCGGCATGGGCCAGCAGGCGAGCGCGGCGCAGCACTCCACGCGGGCCATGCGGGCCGACGCGCGCCGCAATTACGACCGGCTGCTCGCGGAGGCCCGCGCGGCCTTCGCCGAGCACGGCACCGGCACGTCCCTGGAGGACGTGGCGCGCCGCGCGGGGGTGGGCATCGGCACGCTCTACCGGCACTTCCCCAACCGGCACGCGCTGATGAGCGCGGTCTGGGAGGACGCGGTCAGCGATCTGCTCGCGCGCTCGCACGCGCTGCTCGACGACCCGCAGCCCTGTGCGGCGCTGGTGACGTGGCTGCGGGCCATCGTCACCCATGCGGGTGAGTACCGCGGCCTGTCGAGCGCGCTCATGGCGGCGTCGCAGGACGACAGTTCGGCGCTGGCGCGGTGCAGCAAGCCCATGCGCGAGGCGGGCGCCGCGCTGCTCGCCCGCGCGCAGGAGGCGGGGGCCGTGCGGCCCGACGTCTCCATCGCGGACCTGCTCCAGCTGACCAACGCGATCTCGCTGGCGGCCGAAGAGACCCCGGACGACCCGGAGTTGGCCGACCGCCTGCTCACGCTGACCCTGCGGGGCCTGAAGGCCGACGGGTGCACGGCGGCGTAGGCCCCCTGTCCGACGGACCGGCCCCGCCGCGCGGTCAGCGGCGGCGCAGATCCGCGACGCGCGCTGCCCGCTCCCCCGGCGGCTGCTCCCCGAGGAGGGCGTTGCGCAGCTGCTGGCCGGGGCCCGCGCCGTGGTTGCGGCGCTGACCCGGCAGGGGCACGTCACGGCGCGGCTGGCGGCCCGCCTGGACGGAGTCGACGCCGGATCCCGTGCCGGGGCCCGCGGAGCCGCCCGTCACCGCGATCTGCACGCCCTGGTCGGCCAGGGCCTGCAGTTCCGTGGCCGATCGGTCGTCGTGCGCCGGGGGCTCGTCCGTGACCAGGCGGGTGATGACGTCCGTCGGCACCGTCTGGAACATCGTGTCGGTGCCGAGCTTGGTGTGGTCGGCGAGGACCACCACCTCGGCCGCCGCCTGGACGAGCGCGCGGTCCACGCTCGCGGAGAGCATGTTGGACGTGGAGAGGCCGCGCTCGGCGGTCAGTCCACTGCCGGAGAGGAAGGCGCGCGACACCCGCAGCCCTTGCAGGGACTGCTCGGCGCCGCTGCCCACGAGGGCGTAGTTGGAACCGCGCAGGGTGCCGCCGGTCATGACGACTTCGACCCTGTTGGCGTGGGCCAGCGCCTGTGCCACCAACAGGGAGTTGGTGACGACGGTCAGACCGGGCACCCGCGCGAGCCGTCGGGCCAGCTCCTGCGTGGTCGTACCCGCCCCGACGACGATGGCTTCGCCTTCTTCGACGAGTCCCGCCGCGAGATCGGCGATGGCCGTCTTCTCGGCGGTCGCGAGATGTGATTTCTGCGGAAAGCCGGACTCCCGCGTGAATCCGCCCGGCAATACCGCACCGCCATGCCGGCGGTCGAGGAGTCCTTCTGCCTCCAGCGCGCGCACGTCCCGCCGTACGGTCACTTCGGAGGTCTGGACGACGCGGGCGAGCTCGCGGAGCGATACCGCTCCGTTGGCCCGCACCATTTCGAGGATCAATTGGCGACGTTCTGCAGCGAACACGAAACTGACAGTAACCCCAACGACCGTCTGCTTTCAGCAGTTTGCGCCGAATTACAGAAGTTGTTCGCACAGCAGGGCGGGAAGTGGTATACGCGCCAATTCCGCCCGGCGATCAGCCCTCGCCCTGCGTCTTTCGCGTGTGGAGTTGCCGTGCCACCTCGGCGATCGACCCCGAAAGCGACGGGTACACGGTGAAAGCGTTCGCGATCTGCTCGACCGTCAGATTGTTGTCGACCGCGATCGAGATGGGGTGGATCAGTTCCGAAGCGCGCGGCGCGACGACCACGCCGCCGACCACGATCCCCGTACCCGGACGGCAGAAGATCTTGACGAATCCGTCGCGGATGCCCTGCATCTTCGCGCGCGGATTGCGCAGCAGCGGCAGCTTCACGACGCGCGCGTCGATCTTGCCCGCGTCGACGTCGGCCTGGCTGTAGCCGACGGTCGCGATCTCGGGATCGGTGAAGACGTTCGCGGACACGGTCTTCAGGTTCAGCGGGGTCACCGCGTCGCCCAGGAAGTGGTACATCGCGATGCGCCCCTGCATGGCGGCGACGGAGGCGAGCGCGAAGACTCCGGTGACGTCACCGGCGGCGTAGACCCCCGGGGCGGAGGTCCTTGAGACCTTGTCGGTCCAGATGTGCCCGGAGTCCTTGAGCTTGACCCCGGCCTCCTCCAGGCCCATGCCGCTGCTGTTGGGGATGGCGCCGACGGCCATCAGACAGTGCGTACCGGAGATGACGCGGCCGTCGGCGAGCGTGACCTCGACGCGGTCGCCCACGCGCTTGGCGGAGGCGGCGCGGGAGCGGGACATGACGTTCATGCCGCGGCGCCGGAAGACGTCCTCGAGGACGGCGGCGGCGTCCGGGTCCTCGCCGGGCAGCACGCGGTCGCGGCTGGACACGAGGGTGACGTTCGACCCGAGCGCCTGATAGGCACCGGCGAACTCGGCGCCCGTGACACCCGAACCGACCACGATGAGGTCCTCGGGCAGCTCGTCGAGGTCGTAGACCTGGGTCCAGTTCAGGATCCGCTCGCCGTCGGGCAGGGCGTCCGGGACCTCACGCGGGTGACCGCCGGTCGCGATGAGCACGGCGTCGGCGACCAGGGTCTCCTCGGTGCCGTCGGCGGCCCGCACCACCACCCTGCGCGAACCGTCGGCCTCCTGCTGGCCCTCGAGACGGCCCCGGCCGCGCAGCACGCGCGCGCCCGCACGCGTGACGGACGCGGTGATGTCGTGGGACTGCGCGAGCGCGAGCCGCTTCACACGGCGGTTGACCTTGCCCAGGTCCACGCCGACCACGCGCGCGGGCGTGTCGATGTGCGGGGTGTCGTCCGCGACGATGATCCCCAGCTCTTCGTACGACGAATCGAAGGTGGTCATCACCTCGGCCGTCGCGATCAGGGTCTTCGACGGCACGCAGTCGGTGAGCACCGACGCCCCGCCCAGACCGTCGCAGTCGACGACGGTCACCTCCGCGCCGAGCTGGGCGGCCACCAGGGCCGCCTCGTATCCGCCGGGTCCGCCGCCAATGATCACGATCCGAGTCACGTACACCATTGTCCCGCACGCTTCAAGGTACGGACGCGCCGGGGCCCACCGTCCGTGCGAGCGCCCACGTCCGGGCGGTCCTCCCGGCTCGGAACCTGCGTCCTTGATTGCTGCCGTACCCTCGACGTCATGTCGCTCTACGCCGCGTACGCCGGCAATCTGGATCCGCGGCTCATGTCACGCCGCGCCCCGCACTCACCGCTGCGCTCGACCGGCTGGCTGACCGGCTGGCGGCTCACGTTCGGCGGGGAGCACATGGGGTGGGAGGGCGCCCTGGCGACGATCGTCGAGGCACCCCGCTCCCAGGTCTTCGTCACCCTCTATGACATCGCTCCCATGGACGAGGACTCCATGGACCGCTGGGAGGGCGTGGGCCTGGACATCTACCGGCGCATGCGGGTCCGGGTGGACACCCTGGAGGGCGAGGAGCCGGCCTGGGTGTACGTCCTCAACGGGTACGAGGGCGGGCTCCCGTCAGCGCGCTACCTCGGCGAGCTGGCGGACGCCGCGGAGTCGGCGGGGGCGCCGCACGACTATGTGATGGAGCTGCGCAAGAGGCCTTGCTGAGGCCTTGCCGAGAGGCCCTGCCGAGAGGCCTTGCTTGGGGCTGGGGCGCGTTCTCGTCGGAAACGACAAAGCAACGATCGGAATCCCGTGAGCATCGTCATCTACGCGCGTAGGCCGTAACCCGCTACCCTCGTCGGCGTGAACGCTTCAGTTATTCCGGACGACATCCAGGGCGACCCGTACGCCGCCGCCGACTCCGCCGCCGCGCGGCTGCGCGAGCTGACGGGCGCCGAGACCCACGACGTCGCCCTCGTGATGGGCTCCGGCTGGGCGCCGGCCGTCGACGCGCTGGGCGAGCCCGAGGCGGACTTCGCCGTCACCGAGCTTCCCGGCTTCCCGCCGCCGGCGGTCGAGGGGCACGGCGGCCGCATCCGCTCCTTCAAGATCGGCGACAAGCGTGTGCTGGTCTTCCTGGGCCGCACCCACTACTACGAGGGCCGTGGCGTGGCCGCCGTCTCGCACGGCGTCCGCACGGCCGTGGCCGCGGGCTGCAAGACGATCGTGCTGACCAACGGCTGCGGGGGTCTGCGCGACGGCATGCGGCCCGGGCAGCCGGTGCTGATCAGCGACCACCTCAACCTCACGGCGACGTCCCCGATCGTCGGCGCGAACTTCGTGGACCTCACGGACCTGTACTCGCCGCGTCTGCGCGCCCTGTGCAAGGAGATCGACCCCTCCCTGGAGGAGGGTGTCTACGCGCAGTTCCCCGGCCCGCACTACGAGACTCCGGCGGAGATCCGGATGGCCCGCACGATCGGTGCGGATCTGGTCGGCATGTCGACCGTTCTCGAGGCGATCGCTGCGCGCGAGGCGGGGGCGGAGGTGCTGGGTATCTCCCTGGTCACCAATCTTGCCGCCGGTATGACGGGTGAGCCGCTGAATCACGAGGAGGTCCTTCAGGCGGGGCGGGACAGCGCGACCCGCATGGGGGAGCTTCTCGGGAAGGTCCTCAACCGGATCTGACGGGGCGTCTCGGGCGGGCCTAGCCTCGCCTCGCCTCGCGTCCGCTGGTCCCGCACCCCGCGCCCTGCCCTCGGTCTCCGGC
>NZ_WMBF01000187.1:0-12034 GCF_019400875.1 Streptomyces anatolicus
CGACCAGCCTGCTCCCACCCGCCGACGGACCGTCCGCCTCCGCCTGGCCCCCGGACAAGACACCACCGGAATCCGGACTGCCGAGGATCCACTGATGTATCTGACCCGCTTCTGCTTCAACACCGCACGCTCCGGAGCCCGTCGACTCCTCGGCTCGCCCCATCTGATGCATGGCGCCGTGAGCATGGCATTTCCCGAACCACCGGCACGGGACGGCCAGGGCCCACGTGTCCTGTGGCGCCTGGACAACGACCATCAGGCACGAACCCAGCTCTACATCGTCAGTCCCCACCAGCCCGACCTGACGCACCTCGTCGAACAGGCCGGTTGGCCGACCTTGGACGAACCCGGATGGGCCACCTTCGCCTACACCGGCTTCCTCGATGCCCTCGCCACCGGAGACACCTGGAGCTTCAGGCTCACCGCCAACCCCGTCCACAACATCCACCTGCCCCAGGACAAACCAGGCGCCCGCACCCGTCGCACCGCACACTGCACACCACGCCACCAACTGCGATGGCTGCTGGAGCGCCAGCAAAGGGCGGGCTTCGAAGTGCTCCCCAAGGCCCCCGACAAACAGTTGACTCAGTTCGGCGACGAGCACGAACTCATCGTGCGGGACCAGCTGCCGCTCCAGTTCCGCCGGCCTGCGGCAGAACGACCGCGCCAAGACGTCCGCTTCACCAAGGTGACCTTCGACGGGCGACTGCAGATCACCGACCTCGAAGCCTTCCGCCGCACACTCACCCAGGGCCTCGGCAAAGCCAAGGCGTACGGCTGCGGACTGATGACGCTCGCACCGGCGACCCCGCAGTGAGCACCATCGGACGCAGGCCGACATCCACACCGCGTGAACTCACCCGAGTCGGGGACCGGCTGTCCTTCGTCTACCTGGAGCGGTGCACCATCCACCGCGACGACAACGCGATCACGGCGACCGACGCGGACGGGGTGACCCACATCCCATCCGCCACCATCGGCACACTGCTCCTCGGCCCCGGCACCCGAGTCACCCACCAGGCCATGACCCTGCTCGGCGAATGCGGAGCAGGCGTGACGTGGGTCGGCGAGCACGGCGTGCGCTTCTACGCGGGCGGACGTGCCCTGAGCCGCTCGTCAGCGCTGGCCGAGGCCCAGGCCACCCTCTGGGCAAACCGACGTACCCGGCTCGAAGTGGCCCGCGCGATGTACCGTCTCCGGTTTCCCCACGACGACCCCGCCGGACACTCCCGCCAAGAACTACTGAGCATGGAGGGACGGCGGCTCAAGGAGTGCTACGGACGCGAGGCGACCCGCAGCGGAGTCCCGTGGCGACGACGCGAATATCACCGAGAGGACTTCTCGGCCGGCGATCCGCCCAACCAAGCGGTCACTGCGGCAGCACAGTGCATGTACGGCGTCGCCCACTCCGTCGTCTCCGCCCTCGGCTGCTCACCCGCCCTGGGGTTCGTGCACTCCGGCAACGAACGGTCCTTCGTACTGGACGTCGCGGACCTCTACAAAACAGACGTGGCCATCCCAGCAGCATTCGACGCAGCCGCGGAAGGAGCAGAGGACATCGCCTCCCGAACTCGCAGGGCCTTACGCGACCGCATCAACCAGACGAACCTGCTCGATCGCTGTGTGCGCGACATCAAGAACTTGCTCGGCTGCACGGGCACTCGGGCGGCCACGGACATCAACGAGGACCGCATGACCGTGCAGTCAGACGGCGGCGCGCACCTCGAAGGCGGACGCAACTACGGCACAGAGGAATCGATCTGGTGACGGTCATCGTGCTCGCCAACTGCCCCGCCGGACTCAGAGGGTTCCTCACTCGCTGGCTCCTGGAGATCTCCCCCGGCGTCTTCCTGGGCGCTCCCACAGCTCGCGTACGAGACATCCTGTGGGCAGAAGTACGCCAGTACTCCGGCCAGGGCCGCGCTCTCCTGGCCTACCAAACCGACACCGAGCAGGGCTTCGCCTTCAAGACCCACGACCACGCCTGGAACCCGGTGGACCACGAAGGCCTGACCCTGATCCACCGCCCGTCCCCCACCGCTCCTCACCCAGATGCCAGTCAGCCGTCACCACCTCGCTCGGGATGGAGCAAGGCGTCGAAGCGACGACGGTTCGGCGGCTGACAACTACGGCACACCTGGGCTTCCCACACAGACACGAAGCCCCATTTACGCCCTATGTCGAAATCTTGGATAGTAAGCAAAAGCGGGCACCCCTGCCCATAGACATGCAGGTCACTCACCGTGGTCCCCGCGCATGCGGGGGTGGTCCCTGTCCCACCCGCTGCCAGCTGTGAGTGGTGAGGTGGTCCCCGCGCATGCGGGGGTGGTCCCACAGGGATCACCGCGTGCATGGCTGTGCCCAGGTGGTCCCCGCGCATGCGGGGGTGGTCCTTTCGTCTAGTCAGGAGGCCTCTCTGGGTCCCGGTGGTCCCCGCGCATGCGGGGGTGGTCCCAGGGTCGAGGGCGGGTGCTTGGAGTAGTTCAGGTGGTCCCCGCGCATGCGGGGGTGGTCCCCTGCCCGGGGTCGGCGACGAGGTCCAGGTCCAGTGGTCCCCGCGCATGCGGGGGTGGTCCCTACAACCAGATCGCCAAGGTGCTGAACTCGGAGTGGTCCCCGCGCATGCGGGGGTGGTCCCGCTGATCCCCAGAGCAATGGCCCGTGCCTGAAGTGGTCCCCGCGCATGCGGGGGTGGTCCCGCCCACTTACCACTACAGGAGTTACACCTCCGGTGGTCCCCGCGCATGCGGGGGTGGTCCCGTCACCATGACGTCCCCCTCCCTGTTCCGGTCGGTGGTCCCCGCGCATGCGGGGGTGGTCCCACGGCCGCCACGGCCCGGATCACATGACCTCGGTGGTCCCCGCGCATGCGGGGGTGGTCCCGGCGCGGGGCGGACCGCGGTCTCGATCTGACGGTGGTCCCCGCGCATGCGGGGGTGGTCCCTTCTGCTGTCCGGGCCGGGGGGACACGATGTCGTGGTCCCCGCGCATGCGGGGGTGGTCCCGCTGGGGTCGGCGACGGCCTTGAAGGCAGGTGGTGGTCCCCGCGCATGCGGGGGTGGCCCCACATTGTACTCAGCTTCCGCAAGGAGATCCCGGTGGTCCCCGCGCATGCGGGGGTGGTCCCGAAGCTCTCAAGGCGACGGGCTTCTGCAAGGTGTGGTCCCCGCGCATGCGGGGGTGGTCCCGTGCAGACGGTGAACAACATGCAGCGGCTCCTGTGGTCCCCGCGCATGCGGGGGTGGTCCCCTGTGGCCTCCCGGCACGACCGACTGCGTACTGGCGACCTGGTGGTCCCCGCGCATGCGGGGGTGGTCCCTTCGCGATCAGCTGCGGAAGCTGGAGCACCTGGTGGTCCCCGCGCATGCGGGGGTGGTCCTCGAGAGTCCGACCGGGACAGCACTTGGTCTGGGTGGTCCCCGCGCATGCGGGGGTGGTCCCTTCTCGTCTTCCCAGGACCCCCCGCGCCCGCCGTGGTCCCCGCGCATGCGGGGGTGGTCCCCTCCGTGGTACATCGCGCACACGCAGCGGCAGGTGGTCCCCGCGCATGCGGGGGTCCCTGATGCTGCGGGCTGGTCGACTCCGGCATGCGGGGGTGGTCCCCGAACCAAGACCAGCTCGCCGACCTGGACCGTGCGGTCCCCGTCTGTGCGGGGATGGATCCCGAATGCGTCCGCCGGCAGTCAGGCGCGTACGTCCCGCTGCTGCACTTCCTTGAGGACCGCCGCCACCGTGGCGAAGTCGTTGTCCACGTGGAGCACCGTGTGGCCATGGTGGGTCGCTGTCGCACACATCAAGAGATCGATGGCGCCGGCGGCGCGGTGCTGCCCCTGCTGGGTGAGCTTGTACTGCGCGGTCTCGACCCAACGCCACGCGTTCTTGGGAACCGGCGAGAACTGGCAGAGAGCATCCAGCTCTTCGGCCAACTCGTCGCGGTGGGCCGGGCTGGTGGCCGAGTAGAGGAACTCCGCCCGCGTGGGTTCGCAGATATGGAACACGCCCGCGGCGATATGCCCTTCCCAGGGCAGCAACGCCCCCGGCGTACGGAAGAGGTGCCAGAGGGCGGAAGTGTCGAGGAGGTACGTGATCACTCGAAGGCTGCCCGCCGGGCGCGCTTCGCGGCCGCATGCGCCGCAGCCGCCGCCTCGAACTCGCCCCGCTCGCCCCGCGCGGCCAGCTTCTCGGCAGCCTCCAGCCGCTTGATGCGCGCCACGTAGTCCCGCAGAGCCCCGTTGACCGTCTCTTTCTTCGTCGAGACACCCATGAGCCGCATCGCCTCAGCCAGCGCCTCGTCATCGAGATCGACCTGAGTAACAGACATACCAGCCACCCCTCACCACGAGTCCAGGATGTACATAACCACGATACATCACCAACGTTCTCCTGCGTGGGCTGGCACGCACGAGGTAGACACGACCCGATCGCCGAGAGACACCCGCAAGCCACGGAAACCACAACACCCCTGGCCGGGCACCGCAACCCGAAAAGACGGGACTGCCTCGCTGGGGACCAAGGGGCACGGATGTTCGGTGCAGACGGGTCACTCACTGGGGCGGCCGTGGGGTCCTTCTTAACGCCCCCGCAGGAGCGGGGCCTACAAAACCCCAGGTCACAGCCACTCAAGGCTCGTTCTGCATGTTCGAAGATCCACGTTCGCCACACCGCCGTTAGGCGTCCGCCACACGCAAAACGTCCCCGGAAAACACGTTTCCCCAGGCCAGAACGATTCTGCCTGGGGACGCCCGGTGGGGCGGGTGGGACTCGAACCCACGGCCGACGGATTATGAGTCCGCTGCTCTAACCGGCTGAGCTACCGCCCCTAACGGCGCGTCGCGCACATTTGTGCGCGCCGTCTGCCGCAGCATAGCCGCTCATACGATCTCCTGCTTCGGATGGTCGGCATCGCTGTGGCATCGCCCGACCATGAGGACCGCAGGGCTGCCCGTGTGGTTCCACCGGGCACGAAAAAGGACCCCGGAGAGATCTCTCAGGGGTCCTTCCTCACAGCTCTCCCGACTGGACTCGAACCAGTAACCTGCCGGTTAACAGCCGGCTGCTCTGCCAATTGAGCTACAGGAGACCGAGCTCCCCCGACTGGACTCGAACCAGTAACCTGCCGGTTAACAGCCGGCTGCTCTGCCAATTGAGCTACAGGGGATCGTCTCGATCTGCATCGAACGCACCTACCTGGGAACTCTCCGGGCGGCGGGCGCTCGCTGCGACACATACATTAGCGCAAGCAGGGGGGTGCTCCGCCAATCGGTATCCCTCAGCCGATCAGTAGGCGAGTGGCAGACGAGGCAAGGGAAGGGTGGCAGCCATGCGGTACCGGCTCACATTCGTGGCGGGACTGGCCCTCGGGTACGTACTCGGTACCCGGGCCGGACGCGAGCGCTACGAGAAGTTGAAGAAGTCCGCCCGCGAGATCGCGCAGAACCCGGCCGTGCGCAACACCGTCGAATCCGCGGGCCAGCAGGGGCGCGAGGTGGCGGGCAAGGCCTTCCACACGGTCTCCGAGAAGGTCGGGGACAAGATGCCCGACTCGGTGGCCGACCGGGTGCGGTCGCTGCGCGAGCGGGGGCAGGGTCCCGGTGAGGACGACTGGGGCACGACCAACACATAGCGGCCGGCCCGTAGTGATCACGGGTAGCGAACACAGGTACGGGACACGTCCCGCGGTGCGGCAGAATTCCCCGCATGGGGATAGTCGCAGGGTTGGACAGTTCGCCCGATTTCACGCGGATCGTGGTCTGTGACGCGGACACGGGCGCCGTACTCAAGCAGGGCTACGCCCCGCACCCGCTGGAGAGCGCCGAGGGTGGCGGGCGGCCGGCCGACGTCGATCCGCAGGCCTGGCTGCTCTCCCTCGGCGAGGCCGCGGGCGGCGGGCTGCTCGAAGGCGTGCAGGCGATCGGTGTCTCCGCCCAGCAGAACGCCCTCGTGCCGCTCGACAGCCACGGCAACACGGTGCGCCCCGCGCTCGTCGGCAACGACCGGCGGGCGCAGGTGGCCGCCGTCGACCTGATCGACGCCCTCGGCAGCCGTGAGGCCTGGGCGCAGGCCGTGGGGTGCGTGCCGCAGTCCGCGCAGCCGGTGACGAAGCTGCGCTGGCTCGCGAGGACCGAGCCGGAGGCCGCCCGGCACGTGGCCGCCCTGATGCAGGCCCCCGACTGGCTGGTGTGGCAGCTCCTCGGCCGTCCCGCGCGCCGTACGACCGACCGCGGCGGGGCCTCCGGCACCGGTTACTGGTCGGCGGCGACCGGCTCGTACCGCCCCGACCTCGTCGAGCTGGCCCTCGGCCACCAGGCGATGCTGCCCGAGGTGATCGGTCCCGCCGAGCCCGCGGGGACCACGCCCGAGGGGCTGCTGATCTCCGCGGGCACCGGCGAGACGATGGCGGCCGCCTTCGGACTCGGGGTGCGGCAGGGCGACGCGGTGGTCTCGCTCGGCGCCTCCGGGTCGGTGATGGCGGTGCACCACGAGGCGCTGGCCGACTCCTACGGGATGATCACCTCCCTCGCGGACGCCACGGGCCTGCACCTGCCGGTGGTCCACACGCTGAACGCCGTGCGCGTGCTGCGCGGCACCGCCGAGATGCTGGGCCTCGCCGATCTGGAGGAGCTGTCCGCGCTGGCGATGAAGTCGACGCCGGGCGCCCACGGCCTCGTACTCCTCCCCTATCTGGAGGGCGAGAAGACGCCCAATCTGCCGCATGCCGCGGGGACGCTGACCGGGCTGCGGCGCGAGTCGATGAGGCCGGAGCATCTGGCGCGGGCCGCGTTCGAGGGCATGCTCTGCGGGCTCGGGGACGCGCTCGACGTACTGCGGGCGCGGGGTGTGGAGGTGCGGCGCGTGTTCCTGCTGGGCGCCGCCGCCGAGCTGCCGGCCGTACAGGCGGCCGCCCCGATGCTCTTCGGTACGCAGGTCGTGGTGCCGCAGCCCGCGGACTACGCCGCGATCGGCGCCGCGCGCCAGGCCGCGTGGGCGCTGACCGGTCAACTGCCGCTCTGGCAGGGCGCCGCCGCGCAGGTCTTCGAGGCGGGCGACGAGCTGGCGGTGGGCCAGGCGGTGCGGCAGCAGTACGCGACGGTGCGGGAGCAGTCGCACCCCGGGGCGTTCGCCTGAGACGTGAGCCGTGGGGCCGAGGGGTCTCGCTCCTTAGGGTTGACCCACTTCTTTACCCGGGCTGATTTTTGACTCGGTCATGGGTTAATCGCTTGCACCCCGAGGGGTCAGGTGTCGCAGGATAGGGGCGGCCTCGCCAACCGTGCCGACACCCGACTCCTCGAGAGACCGAGCGTGCTCATACGACTCCTGCGGACGTACCTGCGCCCGTACAAGAAACCGATCGCCCTGCTGGTGCTCCTGCAGTTCCTGCAGACCTGCGCCTCGCTCTATCTGCCCACCCTGAACGCCGACATCATCGACAACGGTGTCGTCCAGGGGGACACGGGTTACATCCTCACCTACGGCGGCATCATGATCGCCGTCACCGTCGTGCAGATGGTCTGCAACATCGGCGCCGTCTTCTACGGCGCACGGACCGCCTCCGCCCTCGGGCGCGACGTGCGGGCCGCCGTCTTCGACCGCGTGCAGTCCTTCTCCGCGCGCGAGGTGGGCCAGTTCGGCGCCCCCTCGCTGATCACTCGGACCACCAACGACGTCCAGCAGGTGCAGACGCTGGCCCTGATGTCGTTCACGCTGATGGTGACCGCGCCCATCATGTGCGTCGGCGGCATCGTGATGGCGCTCGGCCTCGACGTGCCGCTCTCCGGGATCCTGGTCGCCGTCGTGCCCGTGCTCGGCATCAGCGTGAGCCTGATCGTGCGGCGGCTGCGGCCGCTGTTCCGCTCCATGCAGGTGCGGCTCGACACCGTCAACCGCGTGCTGCGCGAGCAGATCACCGGCAACCGCGTCATCCGCGCCTTCGTCCGCGACGCGTACGAGAAGGAGCGCTTCCGCGAGGCCAACGCCGATCTGACCGACGTCTCGCTCGGCACCGGCAAGCTGCTCGCGCTGATGTTCCCGATCGTGATGACCGTCGTGAACATCTCCTCCGTCGCGGTGGTGTGGTTCGGCGCGCACCGCATCGACGACGGCGGCATGGAGATCGGCGCGCTCACCGCGTTCCTCGCCTATCTGATGCAGATCGTCATGTCCGTGATGATGGCGACCTTCATGTTCATGATGGTGCCGCGCGCGGAGGTCTGCGCCGAGCGCATCGAGGAGGTCCTGGACACCGAGAGCAGCGTGGTGCCGCCGGCCGATCCGGTGCGTGAGCTGCGCAGCCACGGGCATCTGGAGCTGCGGGGCGCGGGCTTCCGTTACCCGGGCGCCGAGGAGCCCGTCCTGAAGGTCATCGACCTGCTCGCCAGGCCCGGCGAGACGACCGCCGTGATCGGGTCGACCGGAAGCGGCAAGTCGACGCTGCTCAACCTCGTACCGCGACTGATCGACGCTACGGAGGGGCAGGTCCTTGTCGGCGGCGTGGACGTGGGCATGATCGAGCCCACGCTGCTCGCCAAGACGGTGAGCCTGGTCCCGCAGAAGCCGTACCTCTTCGCCGGCACGGTCGCCACCAACCTTCGCTACGGCAGCCCGGACGCGACGGACGAGGAGCTGTGGCACGCCCTTGAGGTCGCCCAGGCCAGGGAGTTCGTGGCGGGCCTGGAGGGGGGCCTGAACGCGCCCATCTCGCAGGGCGGCACGAACGTATCCGGTGGTCAGCGCCAGCGCCTGGCCATCGCGCGCACGCTGGTGCAGCGCCCGGAGATCTACCTCTTCGACGACTCCTTCTCCGCGCTCGACTACGCCACGGACGCGGCGCTCCGCAGGGCCCTGTCCCGGGAGACCGCCGAGGCGACCGTGGTCATCGTCGCCCAGCGCGTGTCCACCATCCGCGACGCCGACCGCATCATCGTGCTCGACGAGGGCCGGGTGGTGGGCAGCGGAGGCCATCACGAGCTGATGGAGAGCAATGAGACCTACCGGGAGATCGTCCTCTCCCAGCTGACGGAAGCGGAGGCCGCGTAATGGCTGGTCCTGGCGGACCGATGATGGGCCCCGACTCCCGGTCGATGGATTTCAAGGGCTCCGGCAGGCGGCTGCTCGCGCAGTTCAAGCCGGAACGGGCCACGATGTACGGGATGGTCGCGGCCGGGATCCTGAGCGTCGCGCTCTCCGTCCTCGGCCCGAAGATCCTCGGCAAGGCGACCGATCTGCTCTTCGCGGGCATCGTCGGCCGTGACATGGACGGCGACCTGACGAAGGAACAGGTCATCGAGCGCATGCGCGACAAGGGCGACGGCGGCATGGCCGACATGCTCACCGGCGTCGACTTCACGCCCGGCGAGGGCATCGACTTCGGGGCGATGGGCGAGGTCCTGCTGCTCGCGCTCGGCACGTTCCTGGCGGCGGGCCTGCTGATGGCGGTGGCGACGCGGCTCTCCAACCGCGCCATCAACCGGACCGTCTTCCGGATGCGTGGCGACGTACAGGAGAAGCTGTCGCGGCTTCCGCTGTCGTACTTCGACAAGCGGCAGCGCGGTGAGGTGCTGAGCCGTGCCACGAACGACATCGACAACATCAACCAGACGCTCCAGCAGACGATGGGCCAGCTCATCAACTCGCTGCTGACGATCATCGGCGTGCTGGTGATGATGTTCTGGGTGTCGCCGCTGCTCGCGCTGGTGGCGCTGGTCACCGTGCCGCTGTCGTTCCTTGTGGCGACGAAGGTCGGCAAGCGGTCGCAGCCGCAGTTCGTGCAGCAGTGGAAGACCACCGGCAAGCTGAACGCGCACATCGAGGAGATGTACACCGGGCACGCGCTCGTGAAGGTGTTCGGCCGGCACGAGGAGTCGGCGAAGGCGTTCGCCGAGCAGAACGAGCAGTTGTACGAGGCCGGGTTCAAGGCGCAGTTCAACAGCGGTGTCATGCAGCCGCTGATGTTCTTCATGTCGAACCTCAACTACGTGCTCGTGGCCGTGGTCGGTAGCCTGCGCGTCGCGTCCGGGTCGTTGTCGATCGGTGACGTGCAGGCCTTCATCCAGTACTCACGGCAGTTCTCGATGCCGCTCACGCAGCTCGCCTCGATGGCCAACCTCGTGCAGTCGGGAGTCGCCTCCGCCGAACGGATCTTCGAGATCCTCGACGCGGAGGAGCAGGAGGCCGACCCGGTGCCCGGCGAGCGCCCCGAGAGGCCGCGCGGGCGCGTCGAGATGGAGCACGTCTCCTTCCGTTACGCCAAAGACAAGCCGCTCATCGAGGACCTGTCCCTCGTCGTGGGCCCGGGCCACACGGTCGCCATCGTGGGGCCGACCGGCGCGGGCAAGACGACGCTGGTGAACCTGCTCATGCGGTTCTACGAGGTGACCGGCGGGCGCATCACCCTGGACGGGGTCGACATCGCGAAGATGTCGCGGGACGAGCTGCGGGCCGGTATCGGCATGGTCCTCCAGGACACCTGGCTGTTCGGCGGGACCATCGCGGAGAACATCGCCTACGGCGCCGCGAAGGACGTCACGCGTGCGGAGATCGAGGAGGCGGCGCGGGCCGCCCACGCGGATCGCTTCGTGCGGACGCTGCCCGACGGGTACGACACCGTCATCGACGACGACGGCACGGGCGTGAGCGCGGGTGAGAAGCAGCTCATCACCATCGCGCGGGCGTTCCTGTCCGACCCGGTGATCCTCGTGCTCGACGAGGCGACCAGTTCGGTGGACACGCGGACGGAAGTGCTCATCCAGAAGGCGATGGCTCGCCTCGCTCACGGGCGCACTTCCTTCGTCATCGCGCACCGGCTCTCCACGATTCGGGACGCCGACATGATTCTGGTCATGGAGGACGGGGCGATTGTGGAGCAGGGGACGCATGATGCCTTGTTGGCGGGGGGTGGGGCGTATGCGCGGCTGTATGCGGCCCAGTTCGCGGAGGCGGTGGCCGAGGTCGACTAGGGGCGTCGTGGGGGGTGTCGGGGTTCTGCGGGTGCCGGTCTCGTGTGGCTGAGCGCGCAGTTCCCCGCGCCCCTTCGGGGCGCTTCCTGGACGGAGTGCTTCAGTCCAGGTAGCCCCTCAGTTGGTCGGCGAAGGCGTGGTCCCGCAGTTTGTTGAGAGTCTTGGATTCGATCTGGCGGATGCGTTCGCGTGTCACGCCGAAGATGCGGCCTATCTCCTCCAGCGTGCGCGGGCGGCCGTCCGCCAGGCCGTAGCGCAGTTGTACGACTTTGCGTTCGCGCTCGCCGAGCGTGGAGAGCACCGCTTCCAGGTGCTCTCGGAGCAGCAGGAACGCCGCCGACTCCACGGGTGAGGCCGCGTCGCCGTCCTCGATGAGGTCGCCGAGCGCGACGTCGTCCTCCTCGCCGACGGGGGCGTGCAGCGAGACCGGCTCCTGCGCCAGGCGCAGCACCTCGCTGACCCGCTCCGGGGCCAGGTCCAGTTGGGCCGCCACTTCCTCGGGCGTCGGTTCGTATCCGCGCTCCTGGAGCATGCGGCGCTGGACGCGGACGACGCGATTGATCAGCTCCACGACGTGTACGGGGACCCGGATCGTGCGGGCCTGGTCCGCGAGGGCGCGGGACATGGCCTGGCGGATCCACCAGGTCGCGTACGTCGAGAACTTGTAGCCCCGGGCGTAGTCGAACTTCTCCACCGCCCTGATCAGGCCGAGGTTCCCCTCCTGGACGAGGTCGAGCATGGTGAGCCCGCGCCCCACATAGCGCTTGGCGACCGAGACGACCAGGCGGAGGTTGGCCTCGATGAGGCGGCGCTTGGCCATGCGGCCCATGACGACCAGCTTGTCGAGGTCCAGGGCGAGTTGGGAGTCCAGGTCAGGGGTGTTGCTCAGCTTCTCCTCGGCGAAGAGGCCCGCCTCCACGCCACGGGCCAGCTCCACCTCCTCCGCCGCGGTGAGCAGGGGGATCCGGCCGATCTCGCGCAGGTACTGGCGGAACAGGTCGGAGGACGGGCCGCCGGTGTCGGCGCGGCTGCGGGGGGCGGGGAGATCGAGCGTCTCCGGTTCGAGGGCTTCCGGTTCGGGG
>NZ_WMBF01000188.1:0-11933 GCF_019400875.1 Streptomyces anatolicus
GTGCGGGAGGGGGCGGTGCGGCGGGTGGCCCACTACGAAGAGGTCCCGTCCGCCGGTGGGCTCCACCCCCGCGAGGCGGTGGCGCCCGGAGGCGGGCAGCAGGAACCGCAACAGCGGCTCTGCGAGGCGGGTGATACGGCGCAACACGTCATCAACTCCCGAGAGTACGTTCCGCTGTGTAGCGATCCACTCACAGAGTGAGACGGCTCGGACTACTGTCACTAGGGGGTAGCGCGTGACAAAGCGTCTGTCACACGGGAGCTGACGATGAGTAACATCTATGGGGAATGGCTGAGGGCCCAACGGGAAGCGGCAGGGCTCACACAGCAGGAGCTGGCCGACATGGCACTCATGACGCGTTCGCACATCGCGCACATCGAGGCGGGGCGCCGGATTCCTTCCAAGGAAGACGCGCGGAGGCTCGACAGGGCGCTGGGCACGGGGAATGTACTGAGCAGTTTCCTGCCGGACGACGACACAGCGGTGGCCGAGTACTTCGAGACGGCGCTGCACCTCGAACAACAGGCGACGGTGATCCGGGAGTTCGCCCTGTCGTTCATCCCCGGCATCCTCCAGACGGAGAGGTACGCGCGTGCGGTTCTGGGCACGTCGTTCCCTCCTGTGAGTGAACAGGAATGTGACAGGCTCGTTGTCACACGCCTGGACCGCGCGAAGATCCTGGAGGATCCGGTGCGGCCCGTAGTGTGGGCGTTGCTTGATGAGGCGGTGCTGCGTCGGGTCGTCGGTGGCCCTGAGGTGATGGCGGAGCAGCTCCGGCACGTCATCCGCCTGGTGGAGGCCCAGCGCATCCGAGCGTACGTATTGCCCTGCGGGCTCGGTGCACATCCGTTGATGCAGAGCATGCTCACGCTGATGAAGTTCGAGGACCAGCCGCCGGTGGCCTACTCCGAAGGCATCCACGTAGGCAAGGTTCACGACTCCCCCGCCGTGGTCGACAGGCTCGAAGGGGCCTACGCTCTCGCGCTAGGCGACGCAATGCCCCTCAAGGAGTCACTGGCCCTGATGAGGGCGACAGCAAAGGACTACGACAACCGTGACTGAACGCATCATTCCGGACGCTTCCATACTGAGCGGCTGGCGTAAGTCGACGTACAGCGGCAACGAAGGCGGCAGCTGCGTTGAAGTGCTGGACGGCCACCCATCGGGCGTCCCGGTCCGCGACTCCAAGGCGCCGCACGGCCCCGCACTGGTCTTCCCGACGGCGGGCTGGTCCTCGTTCATCACGGCGATCAAGTCCGGCCACCTCACCGCCTGACGCCCCCGCGCCGGTGAGTGTGACAGCTTCCGCGTCACACTCTCCCAACCGCCCCTCCCAGGGACCAACCTCGGCCTTCAGGGCCCCATCACCTTGACTCGCCCGGAGAGCAAGTCATCCACGAGCCCCTGCTTGAGCTTGCGGAGTTTGTCCAACTCCTGCGACTCACGTGCAATCTGCGCATCACACGCTTCGAGCGTAGCGATAATCTCCCTCTGCTCATCTAGCGATTCCGGCAGATCGATCTCCATGTTCCGCAGCCGGGAGGGATTTACATTCACCTGCTGCACAGCAACGGTAGAGATAGCCCGAACCCGTTGCCTGATCACAGGATGCATCAACCATTCGACGAGATATTCGGGGAGCACCCGTCGCACATCCGGGTTCAGACGCACCAGATACGACGCAAAGGTCGCTCCTGGTAGCTCGTCACGCCACAGTGCCGCCTTGCCGATGTGATCGATACTGTTGGTCCGATTGAACAGGACGTCGCCCTGGCGGAGGTACAGCCTTTCGGGGACCGCCACCGGACAGTACCGAAGTTCCCCCACCTGGACCCGGCCACCCTGGATGTTGTTCATGCGCAACACAGGAACACCGCCGGCGTCCCTATCGAGCGCCTCGGAGATCCCGTACTCGGCCGCAGGAACGACATCCTTGAGCGGCAGACGAACCCAACCCGGCGGAGGCTCTGTGCGGGCAACGGCTTCCAACGACGCGAGCAACGCCCCCTGCCGCACGCTGCGCAGCTTGGCGATCAACGCCTCAATGCCACGCTCCGCGTCGGCATAACCTCTGACAACGTCAACGATCCGCCTCTGCTCGCCGAGGGGAGGCACCAGGAGCGGGTGCTCCAAATAGTCGTTGAGCTTAAGGTTCACCAAACCAGTAGTCTGCTGCTGGTAGCGCCAGATAGCAGGAGAACGGTACAGACTGACAAGCACATGCCTCAGATAGCCAGCGTCAACCAACTTTTGGTTCGGGCGAAGCACACGGAAGAAATTGGAGCAAGCGTAGTTTTGCCCGTCGCACCCACCATCATGGAGAGCCACTCTTCCAACTGGGGTTCCGGGCCCTCCTCCCGACGCCTCCAGCAAAAGGTCCCCAGCAATGAGCCGCTTCCGTTCAATCTCTCTTGCCCCAAGGATACGGAAAGCCGCATTGCTGTAACTCACTCGCCCCTCTGAATCGATATTCGTAGCTCTCAGGACACGAATATTGGCCACTCTGGTGTCGGATGGAGAGTCGCCCCAGGCGCCCGCAAAAACATCCCCCAGGACCTCTCGGAGTCGGAGGGGCTTCCAGGCGTCACTCCGCATAGCCGAGCTCCATCAAGTAAGCATCCAGTTTCCGGACCGCCCGTTCTCGTCCGTCCCGAATCTCCCGCAAAGAGACCCCGTACTTCCCCTCCCACACCTCATAAGACGCCGCCAACTCCCGCTGCCACCGCACCACATGACCCTCCAGCTTCGCCGCCAGGTCATCCCGCAGCAGGTTCAGCACCACCCGGCGTCGCCCTTCCTCCCCCAGCTCGTCCCGCGCCCGGAACAAGCGGGGCGGCTCCTCGCCCAGCTTCGGCGGGTCGCTCGGGTACGGCTGGTACCAGAATTCCGCCTCAAGCCGCTTGATCGTCGCGTTGACCTTCGTACGGGCCTTCTTCACGACGGCGATCTCAGCCAGCAGCTTCTCCAACTCCTCGACGGAGAGCGCAACTTCATCGACGTCCACCGCGTCATCAGCGTCCGGGGCGGCCTCACCCCCGCCTTCGTCACCGTCCCCCTCGGACGAGGCACCCGGCACCCGCCCCTCCAACTCCTTCAGCCGCGCATCCAGCTCCGCCTTCTTCGCGTCCGCCTTCGCCAGCTCCTCCAAGAAGTCGGGCGCGATCGCCGCGACCACCTTGTGGTCGTACGCCTGGCGCCGCTCGGACGCCGTCCGCTTCCGCAGCTTCTTGGTCCTGGGGTCCTGTTCCGGCGCGAGCATGGTCTCCACGTTCTCGACCCAACCGTCGATCACGCCCTTGAAACCGTTCTCGGACAGCGCCAGCAAGTCGTACTTGGCCTCGTACCACCAACCGGCAACGGCACCCGCCAGCGCGTAGCGGTCAAGGAGGCCGACCTCCCTCAGCCGCTCCACGAACGACTCCATCAGCGACGCCCGCACCCGCATCAGCGCGGCCTTCCGCTCCGAAGCCGTCGACGAGGCCAGCGACTCCTTGGTCGCCGCCACCGCCTCCAGCTCCCGAGCCTCCGCAGCCCACCACGCGGCGAACGCCTCCCGCAGCGCCTCCTCCCGGGGCCGGGCCAGCTCGCCCATGTCCGGCTGCTCGCCCTCCCCCCGGAAGTCCACATACGCCGGGTCCGTCGGCTCCCGCTCCACGAACAGGTCCCCGACCCCGATCCCGTACGCGTCGAGCAGCGACTTCTTCGCCTCGATCTCCGCGCGCGGCACCCCACCCACAAGGTGGGCCCGCACATCCTGCGGCTCCGGCGGCGGCGTGTTGTCCACGTAGCGACGGATGTTGAGGTTGTCGTCGTTGGCGGCCAGCTCCTCGCGGCTCACGACCCGTGAGAAGCCCGGGACCTCCGCCCACGAGCGGAACGTGGACACGATCTTCTCGGCATGCTCGGGCAGCAGGACGTTCTGCGCACGCTCCGCATGGAATTCCCGGTCCGCGTTGATGAACAGAACACCCTTGTTCGTCCGCTTCCCCGGCGGGCGCAGCACCAGGATGCAGGCCGGGATGCCCGTTCCGTAGAAGAGGTTCGGAGCCAGACCGATGACGGCCTCAACCGCGTCGTCCTCCAACAGCCGCGTACGAATGGCCTGCTCACCGCCGCCCCGGAACAGCACCCCGTGCGGCATGACCGTGATGACCATGCCACCACGCCCCTCCCGCTTCGTCTCCCACAGCATGTGCTGGAGGAACATCAGGTCGGCCTTGCCGCGCTCGCTCGTCGCCCCGTACTTGGTGCGCTCGGTCCGGTGCGCCAGCCCTTCGAGGACATAGTCCATGGAGAACGGCGGGTTGCTGAGTACTCCGTCGAAGCGGTCCGCGTCCGACTTCGGCACGTGCGTGGGGTGCGCGAGGGTGTCGCCGGTCGTGAGGTCGAAGCGGCGTACGCCGTGCAGGACCATGTTCATCGTCGACATGATCCAGGAGCCACTGTTCGCGTCCTGGCCGGCGAAGAACATGTCCGAGGTGTCGCCGCCGTGCTCCTCCACGTACTCCTTGGCGTGGATCAACATGCCTCCCGAGCCGACACACGGGTCGTAGATCCGCATGCCCTGCTTCGGAGCGAGGAGCTCGACCATCATGCGGACCACGGCACGCGGGGTGTAGAACTCACCGCCCTTGCGGCCCGCCGAGTCAGCGAACTCCTTGATCAGGTACTCGTACGCGGCGCCGATCAGGTCGGGGAACTCGAAGTCGTCCGTGCGCAGCCTGATACGCCCGAAGTGTGCGATGAGCAGCCTGAGCCGCTGGTCGGCGAGCTTGGCCGCGCCCGAGGCGACCCCGGAGCCGCCGATGCGGTTGAAGTCGAGGTGGTCGAAGAGGCCCTTGAGCTTGTCGTTCTGCCCTTCGAGAGCCTGGAGGGCCGGGCGCAGGGCGCTCTCGTTGATGTTGGAGGCAGCGGCGGAGATCTCCTGCCAGCGGGCTTTGGCCGGCACGAAGAGCACATCGCGCTGGCGGTACTCCGAGGGCCGCTCCAGGTACGTGTCCAGGTCCTCGCCTTCGAGGCGGAGCTCCTTCGCCGCGTACTGCTTGATCTCCTCCCGCGCCGCCTCGAACTCGTCATTGGCCCGCTTCAGGAAGAGCAGACCGAAGATGTAGTCCTTGTACTCGGAGGCGTCCATCGTGCCCCGGAGAATGTCCGCAGCAGCGAAGAGATGCCGCTCCAGCTGGGCGAGCGTGAGCTTGGCCACGTACCGACTCCCTACGACCTTAGATGACCGGCCAACACTATGGCCCGCCCCGGTCCGCACTGAAATCCGTCAGTACGAGGAGATCCCGAGAGCCTCTTCCACGAAGACGTGCATGTCCGTGTATGGGTCCCTGTCGATCTTGGCCACGTGAGGGCCGTGCTGAGCGTTCATCTGCTCGGCGTTGTCCTTCGCCTTTTGGAAGCGTTTCAGGACCTGGTGCGGGAGGACCACCTTGGGGTTCTCCGCGTCACGGGAGCCCGGCGCGAACGGCAGCCGCTTGGCGGCTTCGCCGCACACCCCGGAGAACATGCCACTCACCGGACGGTAGTGGGCAAGGCGCCACACCTCGAAGCACGGGTGAGAGAACGCGACCTCGACACCGGCCTCCTTGGCCTGCTTCATGGCTTCTGCGAGATACGGGTACTTGTCGTGGTCGAAGACGCACCACACCTGCGGCATCATCGCCGACTTCAGCTTCGCCCGCTTGGCCTCGCGGGTCACCTCTCGCTTGAGCCGGGCAGCCTTCTCCACCAGATCGAGCGGCTTGCGGTGGCTCTTACGGTTCCGCTCTTGGATGTGCAGGACGACCTGGAGTCCCGGATCCTTGCGGACGCAGTTCTTCTCGTCCGCGATGATGTCGAAATAGGAGGGCTCGGTCTCCTTGCCCTCAGTGAAGACGTAAACCTCGCGCCTGCGCCGCCCGGCCCCTTTGGACCGCTTCAGCGAGTCCTTGCCCCGGTCCCCCCGCGCCATCAGTCCTGTCCCACCTGGTCGGCCATCTCCTCGTACGCACCGAACTCACGCGCGGCGTAGGCCCGCCGAGCGATCTGCCCCTCCAGCAGTGAGGGCACTCCGCCGAATACGCCGGACAGGTAGGACCGCGTCAGATCCTCTTCCTCGCCGGGCTCGGCATCTGTCAGGGGGTAGAGGGTTGTCGCCCCCTCCCGGTCCTTCTCCGTCAGCCATACCTGGCCGGGGTCGAGAAGCCGCTCCCCGATCGGAGTGGTGAGGACCGTCGCGTCGTGCGACGTGAAAATGAGCTGAGCACCGTTCGGGTTCGCCTGTGGGTCGTGGAAGAGCCGAATGACCTCTGCAGCGAATCGCGAGTGCAGGCTCGCGTCGAGCTCGTCCACGAGCAGGACCGCCCCCTCGTCCAGGGCAAGGAGCATCGGCCCCAGCAGGGCGAACCAGGAGCGCGTGCCGAACGATTCGGTCTGCCAGTCGAAGGGAACGTCCCCTGCGGCCGAGCGATGCGTCAGCTTCACCCGCTGCCGTCCGGGACCTTCCTCGACGATCTCCGCACCGGTGATGCCGAGGTCGGCCACCCGGAGCAGTTCCCGGATGCGCAGTGCTCTCTGCCCCGAGAGCTCCCGAGTCGTGAACTTCTCGCGCTGGGGCCGGTCGTCCTCCGGGTTGATCATCCACAGGTTGCGCCGGAACCAGTGGAACAGAGGAGAGAGTTGCGGGTGGTTGTCCGTGCCTGCCGTGGACAGCAGAAGAGCGTTCGAGCGCGTGCGGCGCATGAGTTGTGCCCTGTCACGCACACGCCCGCCTGGCCACTTGTAGACATCCGCCCGCGAGGCGTCGCGGTCGAGCCACTCCTGCCGGCGACCTCGCGGGTAGCTGTGCAGCCACTCCGACTCGACACGCGTGGGTCCAAGCTCGAAGCCGTACGTCCAGCGGACCGAGTCGATGACGATGTCGACTTCGAAGAAAGAAGGTTCGTCCTCGCTTTTGGGGCTCAGAGCGAAGACCTTGCGCTTGATGCCTTCGTACGCGGCCCAATGGGCGTAGGAGTTGAGGACCGCATCGCGCATGTCACCCATGGCGGCCAGCACATTCGATTTGCCTGACGCGTTCGCGCCGAAGATTCCGATGAGGGGGTACACCGCCAGGGAGTCGCCTCCGGCCAGCTCCATCGGGTTGGCTGACCCGTCCTGTTCCTCCTCTGGCGCGATGAAGGACAGTTCCTGCTCGTCACGCAGAGACCGTACGTTCGCGGCACGGAACCTCAGCAGCACACCGTCCTCCTCTCCGAGTTCTCCGAGCTCAGCGTAGTCGGCGGCTCCGACCTCAGCCCGGCCGGGAACGCTCGCGACCTCGGGAAAGATACCCCTCCACCACGGGCCACGGGCAGCCGAACGAGTGATCAGTTCTGGTCGAGGTGTGTCGCAGCGAACATTTTGAGGACCGCCGGAAGCACCACCACGGACGGCCCCGGCTCGGCCAGCGCCTTCGTGAGGTCGTCCCGGAGCGTCTCCGGGGTCGTGCGCACGCCCGGCACCCCGAACGACTCCGCGAGGGCCACGAAGTCCGGGCGGGACAGTTCCGTGGCCGTCGCCTCGCCGAAGGCGTCGGACATGTATTCGCGCAGGATGCCGTAGCCACCGTCGTCGACGATCAGCCAGGTCACCGGCAGGTCGTACTGCCGGGCCGTCGCCAGCTCGGCGATCGAGTACATCGCGCCGCCGTCCCCGGAGACGGCGAGCACCGGCTGGGACGGGTCGGCGACCGCCGCGCCGAGCGCGGCCGGGAAGCCGTAGCCGAGGCCGCCCGCGCCCTGCGCCGAGTGCATCGTGTTGGGCCGCCGCGCGTCGAACGCCGACCACGCCCAGTACGCGAGGATCGTCATGTCCCAGAAGGACGGCGCCGCGTCCGGCAGCGCCTCGCGCACGGAGGCGAGGATCCGCTGCTCCAGCGTGAGGTCCTGGGACGCGATCCGCTCGTGGACCTTGGCCAGGAGGGCCGCCACCCGCTCGGGGGCCGAGGGGTCATCGCGGGGCGCGTCGATCGTCTCCAGGAGCGCGGACAGCGCGAGCCGCGCGTCCGCGTGGATGCCGAGCCCGGGGTGGTTGGACTCCAGCTTCCCCGCGTCCGCCTCGATCTGGATGACCCGGCCGCGCGGCCGGAACGTGTGGTAGTTCGAGGACAGCTCGCCGAGCCCCGAGCCGACCACGAGGAGGACGTCCGCGTCCTCCAGGAAGTCGGTGGTGTGGCGGTCCTCCAGCCACGACTGGAGGGAGAGCGGGTGCTCCCAGGGGAAGGCGCCCTTGCCGCCGAAGGTCGTCACCACGGGGGCGTTCACCAGCTCCGCCAGGGCGAGGAGCTTGCCGGACGCGTCCGCACGGACGACACCGCCGCCCGCGATGATCGCGGGCCGCTCCGCCCGGGAGAGCAGGTCGGCGGCGACGGCCGTCAGCTCGGGGCGCGGGACGACCTCGTCCGGTGTCGCGTCCATCGCCGTGACGACCGGCAGCATCGTCTCCGCGAGAAGCACGTCCTGCGGGATCTCCACCCAGACCGGGCCGTGCGGCGCGGTCAGCGCGGACTGCCAGGCCGCGGCGATCGCCGACGGGATCTGGGAGGCCGTGCGGACCGTGTGGACCGACTTCACGATGTCGCGGAAGGACGCCTGCTGGTCGCGCAGCTCGTGCAGATAGCCGTGGCGCCCGCCCCCGAGCCCCGCCACCGGCACCTGGCTGCCGATCGCGAGGACCGGCGACGAGCCCGCCGCCGCCTCCTGGAGCGCGGCGAGCGAGGTGAGCGCGCCGGGCCCGGTGGAGAGCAGCAGCGGGGCCACCTCGCCGGTGATGCGGCCGTACGCGTCCGCCGCGAACCCGGTGTTGTTCTCGACGCGCAGACCCACGTACGACAGCGAGGAGCGGCCCAGGGCGTCGAATATGCCGAGCGCGTGCTGGCCCGGCAGACCGAAGACGGTGGTCGCGCCGAGGCCGGACAGGGTCTCGACGACGAGGTCGCCGCCGTTGCGCCCGGGGGGCGGGTTCAGGGCGGCCTCCGTCTGGCGCGGGGTGGGGCGCAGCACCAGGTCGTGGTCGTGGGTCATGCGGCGTCTACTCCTTCTCGCCCGGGCTACGGCCCGGCGGGCGTTCCGGCAGGCCTTTTGGCGGGCATTCCGGCAGGCATCCCCGTAGGCGTTCCGGCGAGTGTCGGGCCGGGCACGCGCCCGGCCGTGGTCACTTCGCGCTCTGCTCGTCGCCGGAGGCGCGGCCCGCGGCGATCTGCCTGCTCATGATCGTCGTCAGCTCGTACGCCGTGTGGGACGCGGCGACCGCGGTGATCTCCGCGTGGTCGTAGGCCGGGGCGACCTCGACGACGTCCGCCGAGACGAGGTTGCAGGAGGACAGGCCCCGCAGGATCTCGAGCAGCTCGCGGGAGGTCATGCCGCCCGCCTCGGGGGTGCCGGTGCCGGGCGCGTGGGCCGGGTCGAGGCAGTCGATGTCGATGGAGATGTACAGCGGGCGGTCGCCGATGCGCTGGCGCAGCTGGTCGGCGACCTCGTCGGCGCCCCGGCGGTAGATGTCCGCCGAGGTGACGATGCCGAAGCCCATCTTCTCGTCGTCGGTGAGGTCCTTCTTGCCGTACAGCGGGCCGCGCGTGCCGACGTGGGAGAGCGCCTCGGTGTCGAGGATGCCCTCCTCGACTGCCCGGCGGAACGGCGTGCCGTGGGTGTACTCCGCGCCGAAGTACGTGTCCCAGGTGTCCAGGTGCGCGTCGAAGTGGAGCAGCGCGACCGGGCCGTGCTTCTTGGCGACCGAGCGCAGCAGCGGCAGCGCGATGGTGTGGTCGCCGCCGAGGGTCATCATGCGGGCGCCCGAGCCGAGCAGGTCGTCGGCGGCGGCCTCGATGGTCTCCACGGCCTCGTTGATGTTGAACGGGTTCGCGGCGATGTCACCGGCGTCCGCGACCTGCGCGAGCGCGAACGGCGAGGCGTCCTGCGCGGGGTTGTAGGGGCGCAGGAGGCGGGAGGCCTCACGGATCGCGTTGCCGCCGAAGCGGGCGCCGGGACGGTAGGAGACGCCGGAGTCGAAGGGCACACCGACCACCGCGATGTCCGTCTTGCCGCCGACCTCGTCGAGGCGGGGCAGTCGCGCGTACGTCGCCGGGCCCGCGTACCGGGGGATGCGGGAGGAGTCGACGGGGCCGCGGGGGGTCGTCGGGTTCTCGGCGCTGCTCATGGTCGGTTTCCTTCTGCTGGTGCGAGTACTGCGATTCAAGTGTCGCGCGCCCCACTGACAACGGGCCGCGCGGGGATCTAGACGGCTGCTGGAGCCTGAGGTTCCGTGGCGTCACGCCCGGCGAGGCGTTCGCGCCAGGCGGCGAGGACCGCCGCGTCGGTGGGCCTGGTGGCCAGGGAGACGGCGACGTACACGGCGAGGGAGGTCAGGAGGCCGTAGTAGACCGGCTGGTTGGCGAGGATGCCGTATCCCCACATGAGCCCGATGACGGAGAGCCCGCCGCCGGCGACGGCGGCGAGCGCGCCCTGCGCGGTGCCCCGGCGCCACAGCAGCCCGCCGAGGATCGGCACGAGCAGCCCGGCGACGAGCAGGTTGTAGGCGACGGTCAGCGCCTCGACGACGTCGTTGAGCGCGATGGCGATGAGGATCACGCCGACGCCCATGACGAGGATGAAGACGCGGTTGCCCTTCACCTCGTCGTGCGGCCCGTCGTGCGCCTCGTCGCCCCCGCCGGTCCGCACGGCCCCGCGAAGGCGCGACCAGATGTCGTTGTTGGCGACGGTCGCGCAGGCGATGAGCGCTCCGGAGGACGTCGACATGACGGCGGCGAGCGCGGCGGCGAGGACGAGACCCCGTACGCCCATGGGCAGTTCGTCCTTGACGATGGTCGCGAAGGCGGCGTCGGCGCTCGGCAGCTTCGGGTACATGACCTTGGCGGCCGTGCCGATGACGGCGCCCGCGATCGCGTAGAGCAAGCAGTAAGTACCGGCGACGGTGCCGCCGTAGCGGGCGACCTTGTCGCTGCGCGCGGTGAAGACGCGCTGCCAGATGTCCTGCCCGATGAGCATGCCGAACGTATAGATCAGCACGTACGTGAAGATCGTCTCGCCGCCTATGCCCAGCGGGTCGAAGTACTCGGTGGGCAGCTTCGCCCTCATCTCGCCGAAGCCGCCCGCCTTGACGACCGCGATCGGCAGCAGGAGCAGCAGCACGCCGACGGTCTTCACCACGAACTGCACCATGTCGGTGAGCGTGATGGACCACATGCCGCCGAGCGTCGAGTAGGCGACGACGATCGAACCGCCGAGGACGATCGCCACCGTGCGGTTCATGTCGAACAGGACGTCGAAGATGGTGGCGTACGCGATGGTCGAGGTGACCGCGAGCATCAGCGTGTACGCCCACATGACCACTCCGGAGATGACGCCCGCGCGCCCTCCGTAGCGCAGGTCGAGCATCTCGGAGACGGTGTAGACCTTCAGGCGCGCGATGCGGGCCGAGAAGAAGACGCTCAGCGCGAGCAGCCCGAGGCCGATGGTGAAGACCATCCAGGCGCCGGAGAGGCCGTACTGGTAGCCGAGGCCGACGCCGCCGATGGTGGAGGCCCCGCCGAGGACGATCGCGGCCATGGTGCCGGAGTACATCCACGGCCCGAGGCGGCGCCCGGCGACCAGGAACTCGGCTTTGGACTTGGCGCGGCGCATGCCCCACCAGCCCATGGCCAGCATCCCGGCGAGATAGACGACGATCACTGTGTAGTCGACGGCCATATGGGGGGCCTCCTTCGGTCACCTCGGTGGCGTGTCGTGCAGAGGGGGAGTGATGACCGGCCGCGGGGACATCCGCCCGTACCCGCGACCTGCGGTCGGCACGACCTTAGGTGGCCGGAAAGCAACGCTGAAGTGTACGTTTCTTCCACTCCGACCGACCGATAGGGATGGAACGTCCACCATGGCCGATCCCCACGGCCCCCT